>DATHNR010000496.1:0-14309 GCA_035485835.1 Puia sp. | reverse complement strand
AAGTTTGCCCGTTTTCAGGTCTTTGACCCACAGATTATAATCTTTAATAAAAGCTTCCTTGCTGCTGTCAGGGGAAATCAATGTTTTTTTATTGAATTCTCTGCGATTTAATACGGCATCTCCATTCTTTTGCTGTCCTGCTGACGGGGTAACAGTTCCCTGAATGGCATCAACAACAATAATTTCACTTCCCTTCGGGTTAAGATTCCTGTACCAGAATTTATCACCCGGCAACCAAACGGGATTAACTTCCCCATTGTCGATATATGGTTGCGTATAATATCTCAGGAAATGTTCTGCACGTGAACAGTCATTAGCAGTTAAAGAATCATGATTCTGTGCATTTAAACGAAGCATGATAGCAAAAAGGAACAGTGTGTTGAATATTTTTCTCATATGATTCAAAAAAGGAAATTAATGAATTATCTGAACTCTTCTGATGTTTCCTTGTTTCTTCTTTAATTCCATCCTTTCGGTATGAATTTAGCTTGATTTTTATTTCTTTCAGGAACATTTCAATAATTCGGGTATGGAATTATTGGTTGATTGAGTAAAAAGGCATAAAGAATTACTAACTTAAGGATAACTAATAATTCTACCTGTGAAGTTTTTCAGGTTCGTCATATTTGGGATATTTTTTATTATACCTCCCCGGATTTGCTTCAGTCAGGAATATAATAATCCTGACCAGGCTTTTTTAGTCGCCTCACAAAGTAAAAAGCCCGTGCTTTTGATTTTTTCAGGCTCTGACTGGTGCCTGCCCTGCGAAAAACTTAACAGGGAAATTATTTCAGATTCTGTTTTCAAAAATTTTGCTTCTCAAAATCTTGTTTTGATAGAAGCAGATTTCCCTCAAAAGATTAAACTTTCCAAAGAACAGATTTTGTGGAATGAAAGACTTGCGGAAGAATTCAACCCTGATGGTATATTTCCTTATCTGCTATTGCTGAAAGCAGACAAATCAATTATTTCCCCGCTGGATTATGTTCATTATGATACTGTGCATTTTATCGAAGAGATAAAAAATGCCTTAACATCATCAGGAAAATGAATGAATATACTACCGATATCAGGCTGATGGGATCTTCCTTTCAATTTATTGTCAATGCGGAAACCAAAGAAGCCGGTCATGGATTATTAGTGGATTGTATTGAAGAGGTAAGCCGTATAGAAAAACTGCTCACAGAATTCAACGTTCATTCAGAAACGTCATTGATAAATAAATATGCAGGAATTCATCCGGTGCAGGTAAGCACAGAAACATACCAGTTTATTGCGCGTTGTATTCAAATATCAAAACTTACTGATGGAAGTTTTGACATCACTGCCGGCGCCCTGAAGAAATTATACAATTTCAGGAATGTCGAAATTGAATTGCCTGCAGAAAGTAAAATTAAGGACTGTCTAAATATAACCGGATATAGAAAAATTAAATTACTAACTAATAACAGAATATATCTGGAGCATAAGGGAATGCATATTGGTTTTGGAGCAATCGGTAAAGGATACGCAGCACATAAAGTAATGAAACTGATGCAGCAGAAAGGTGTGCAGGGGGGTGTTATCAATGCGAGCGGGGACCTTTGTGTTTGGGGAACCAAACACGATGGCAGCCAATGGAACGCAGGAATTGCAAATCCTGATAGCCCCGATGAGATTTTACTTTGGCTACAGTTAAACGGACTGTCAATAGCAACATCCGGGAACTATGAACAATATTTTGAATTGAATGGTGTGCGTTACTCTCATAACATAAATCCCTGGAATGGCCGTCCGGTAACGGGCATCAAAAGCGTTTCAGTTATAAGCCCTCATGCAGAATTAAGTGATGCATTGGCGACAGCTGTCACAGTTATGGGTCTCTCCCAGGGGCTACGTTTAATCAGCCAATTGCCATATACACATTGCATAATTATCGATGATCTGGATCAGATTCATTTTTCGAATAATATTGAAAGGGCCAGACTCTTTAAAAAAACTGCCTGATGAAACTTAATAGCAGAAATCTGATCACTGTCATATTCATTTCTTTTGGATCCTGCAGAACAGTAAAGCCTTACCAACGAGCATATTTGAATGATAACGCAATGCAAATCAATAAAAAAAATATTGATAAACTTTCATCCGATATGCATTCTTATAAAGAAGGTGCATCTGGCGGAGGCCGTGGTAAAAGCAGTGGCGGCTGTGGATGTAATTAAGTCGCAAAATGAAAAAGAAGTATATCTGCTTTAGTCTTTTTACGACATCCTTTTTATATGGTGTTTCCCAGGTTACGTTGAATCCTTACGGGATAAAGAGGATATCAAAATCGAATATTGAACTTGTTTATTCACAATACATAGGTGACGGCGATCACTCAGCAATAACCGGCGGTTTAGGAACAGAAAAACTGATTGTTTATGAACCGGAGGTAATAATAAATCGTCCGATTGATTCCTTAAGTGGCTACTGGATGGATGCCGGCATCGATGTAATTACTTCCGCGTCTATGGACAATATTGATTTTGTCAAGTCTTCTGCATCGCGTGTAAGTAAAAGGGGATATATTATACCTGGTTATAATACAAAATTGAAAAAGCACCGTAATATTATAATTGGTGGCAATGGTTATTTTTCCATTGAATCAGCTTACCGGTCCCTTGGAGGCGCACTATCGATTGATTATGTCAGTAAGGATAAATCGAGCGAATTTTCTGCTGAATTCCAGGCTTTTTTTGATGATCTGCGCTGGGGCCTGCTGAATGGTGAAAGACCCTTGCGACTCGTATATCCATCTGAACTGAGGTATAAGGAATGGTTTTCGAATTACAAGCGCAATTCTTATAATCTCAACCTGAGTTTTACCCAAACAATAAATGAGAAAATGATTCTCGCATTTTTCCCGGGTATTTCTTTTCAGCAGGGACTCCTGTCAACTCCATATCATAGAGTTTATTTCACCGACAGCACCGAAAGGGTGGAGAAATTACCAGACAAAAGATGGCTGATTCCATTGGGCGTTCAGTTGAATACATTTATTGCTGACCGTTATATTCTAAGTTTATATTACCGTTTTTATCATGATAATTTTGGAATTACAGCACATACCATTGAGGCTGACCTGACCGTAAAAATCTCAAGCAGGTTTTCACTGACACCTACATTCAGGTTTTATACACAGAGAGGAAGCCCATATTTTAAACCCTATTTTGAGCTAAATCCCGATCAGCCTTTTTACACATCCAATTATGCCTTGTCATCATTTAACAGCTATGAAACGGGTATTGATACGAGGTTAGCCGTTCCTGCAAAACAAAAAGCGAAGTTATATTTTGACACAATATGGCTTAGGTATAGTTATTATAAACGCACGGACGGCCTATATGGACATATCCTCACGCTTGTTCTGGATATGATATCTGATAAGAATAATAGTAAAAAGCATTAAATTTCCTTTATATGAACAATTTACTGAATGATCTTTCAAGAAAGCATCAGCTCATATCTAACCTGTTTAAAATACCGGAGACAAAAGCGGGTTGGGAGCAATATAAATTGTCAAAAGAACAACTGGATTTTTTTGAAGAATATGGTTATATCAGCGATTTAAAATTGCTGGAGGAGTGGCAGGTGGAAAAACTTAATAATGAATTGGCTGAGATTGCAGATCCTGAACATCCAGCGCATGAATTGTTTTATGAATTTCACAGCAACGAATCATCCGATCCGGATGCAGTTCTATTTCATGCCCTGGGAGCATGGCGTATTTCCGAAAGCTTTCATGACACTATATGGAATCCTGCATTTACCATGGCTGCCAGCCAGATTCTGGGCAATAAAGCAATACGGTTCTGGCACGATCAGTTATTTTGCAAACCCGCCTCTCACGGTGGTGTTGTGGCCTGGCACCAGGACTATTCTTATTGGACAAGGACGGTTCCATTGCAGCACCTTACCTGCTGGGTAGCTTTGGATGATGCATCTGCCGAGAATGGATGTTTGTATTATATTCCTAAAAGCCACCGCTGGGGATTGTTGGAAAAACCTGACCTGGCGGGCGATATGGAAGGATTGATTAAATATCTTACTGATAAACAAAAGGCTGAATTCAAACCTGTGCCAATTGAATTGAAAAAGGGATATGCAACATTTCATCACCCCCTGATGGTTCATGGATCCTTTGCAAATAAGTCTTCAAAATCAAGGCGTGCATTCGTTTTGAATGTATTTACCGATGGTACTGAATCCAATACAGATGAAGTATTGTTGACAGGTGTCCCTCCAATAAAGAAAGGCAATAAGATGGAGGGGCAGTTTTTCCCCGTAATATTTACACCTTAATAAAGAAAATTGCATCTAACGGGCATCAATAAATTAATGCGGGCATGAGTTTTGCTCTTCGACCAGAGAGAACTCTTTATGATGGTTATACGGCTCATGTTTTTCCTCCTTGGATTATGTTTATTAACAGGTTGTAAATCTGCTGAAGATTATTTATCGAAAGGATTGGACCTTAGTTCTGAGGGAAATTCTAAAGAAGCCATCCTCTCTTTTGAAAAAGCCATACAGAAAAATCCTTTTTTGAAAGATGCATACATTCAACTAGGACTCTGCCTTGAAAATCTGAACCAACAGGATTCTGCAATAAACGTCTACATGAAACTTCTACAGCTGTACCCGGATAATACGGCTGCTTACTATTACTCAGGTATCTGTAAATACAGCCAGGAAAAATATAAAGAGGCAATAACATTTTTTGATAAGGCCATCAATACGAAAGGTGGTTTTAATTCCGCAGACACAACGAGCATTCAGGCTCTCCTTAACCTGAACAAGGATAAATTTGAAAGTGAATCATCAGAAACTGATATTCCGACCCGTGATATATTGTATGACCGTGGAATGGCCTATTTTAAGACAGGTCAGTTAAAAAGCGCCTGTTGTGATTTTAACAATTGTATTATTCAGAAATATAATACCGGACCAAGCCATTATATGATTAGTCTTTGTAAACGAGTTAAATTAAAATAGAAATATTCGGGGGCTCCTACCTGCCGTTTGAACGAAGTACAGTTATTTCTTTCTTTTCCCGGTCATCATAAGTCTTTTTAACTATATAATGCCATTGCTTTTCGGAAACGTCTACAAAAAATATTTCACCGGTCTTATGTTTTGCAACGGCATCCTGAAATTCTTTCGGCATCATTTCTATTCCGAAAAACCATCCTGTATCTCCATGGGTTGTATTGCCATCCATAGTATATTGATCAGAAAGCTGATCGAATGATGTGCCTGCAGATGCTTTTTGCACGATAATTTTCCTGAGACTGTCCACCTCGGTTGCTGACAATGTTGATCCGTCGAGGAAGATATAACTCGCTCTGTAGTCTACGGTATCAGAAGATTCAAGAACCTTATAAGTAACATAACCGACAGAGAAGATATCGCCTTTATTTTGGCGTAATAATCTTTTCTCAATAAGGGTTGAGTCTTTTCCCGAAGCCAGGTGAAGTATGACTGGCTTCAGTGGCGCATTGGCATCAATGTATTGTTGCGCCTGCTGTACGGTTATGATTTTTTGAAATTGTTCAGTAACTGTTAATTGTGCGAAGATGGGTGCCGAAAAGAGCATGAATAACCCCAGAAGACTATTTTTCATATTTTTATTTGTATTTTTTATAGCGCCTGATGGCCTTTATGAAGATACTGTTTTCAGTTTAGAACGGTTGCTTTCACTTCCATATATACTCATTATCTTTCTTGTTAATATCCGGTACATATAAGCTTCCAAGGTTCATCTTCAGTACTTTTTTAGGGGAGGAAAAACTTAGCCGGATAAGACGATTACCTTTTTCCCAGCATGAAATATCGCGATGAATCTTTTGAACAGTGCTGTCCTGAAATAAGATGGTAAGGTCAACAGGTACCGGTTTTGTTCCCACACTTTCTATCGTTACCTGGTATTCGTTTCCCGTTTTTTCCACGTTTCCGAATGCCAGATCGGGATATCCTTCATCATAAAACCAACGCTTCCAAAACCAGTCCAGATTCTTCCCCGAGCCTGTATTGATTGAATAAAAAAAGTCGGATGGTATGGGATGCCTGCCGCTCCAATGACTGATATAATAATGCAGGCCTTTAAAAAATGCAGAATCTCCCAGCATATCTTTTACATATAAATAACCCATTGCAGGTTTGGGATATGAATTCAAAAAGGATGCAACTCCGCTAAGCTGGGTAGTCAGGGTTATGATAGGAAGGTCTACCTCCCTGCCGGCAAATTTGTTATAATTTTCCATACCATAATTGTCTTTTATTGAAGAATCCATCATCCCCGATAACAACCATTCTCCGATTGTGGCCCAGCCCTCATCCATCCACCCGTATTTGGTTTCATTTGTTCCCATATAAAAAGGGAACATCGTATGAAATATCTCATGTTCTGTTAATAAAATTGCATCTTCCCGGTTTTCCAGAGGGTTATCATTTACCATCATCGGGTATTCCATCTGATCCAATCCGTCAAATACTGTTTCGTGCGGATAGGGGTAAGGCCAGTTCGGGAAATGATAGCTCATGAGATCAACTGTATTGCGCGCAAAATCAATGACCTCGCGATAATCTTTGTGTATGGGATTGAAAACTGCGTCTACGCGTGTTCTCCTTTTATTTTTTGGATCAACTTCAATGCTGGAAGAATTCCATAAATAATGATTACTTGTGGCAAATACAAAATCTGTTACATTACCTGCTTCAAATTTCCAGGTATTGGTAGGGTTGTGAAATGTAATATTTCCGGCAGCCAGATCATTTGAATCAATGATCGCGACTTTCTCATTTTTAGTTTCTGCGACAGCAATACGATTGATATATTTCTGACCCATTACGTTCTCTTTGTTTTTCAAATCACCAGTGGCCCAAACCACGTAATTGTCAGGAACCGTAATGTCAACAGCAAAATGACAGAAATCATTATAAAATTCCTGGGAACCCAAATAGGGATAAATATTCCAACCATCAACATCATCATACACTGCGATCCTCGGAAAGAAATACGCAATAAAAAAAGCAGTGCTGTCAATCGCACCCGTACGGATATGCGATCCCTTATTCAAAGTATAAGAGAAACCCAGGGAAACCTGCATGGTATGGCCTGGAAATAACTTTGATATGGGAATTCTCAGATTCGTGCCCTCCGGTATGGTTTTGACGGTTTTACTTGCCTGATCAATCATCAGGTTTTTCAGTGATACACCATCTATTAAATCCTGTGGTTTTACCCTCATATCACGGGTAGCTCCTTTTTGATAAATGTTGGGGTAAAGTTTGAAAACAAGCTGGCTAAGGGTATCCGGACTGTTATTGTAATAAGTAATCTGTTCCGTGCCATTCACAAGACGGGAAGCGGGATCAAAACTTACCTGTATAGCGTAGTCAGCTTTATTCTGCCAATATTTTTCTCCCGGAAGTCCATTGATTGTCCTGCTTCCCTTAAGGATTGCCTGTTCAATGTTTAAAGGAATGGGTAGTGTTGTTTGGGTGAATGCTGATTTTGCTGAAAATAATAAGGTCACTGCAAGTAGAAAATGAATCGACTTCATTCCCAAATCTACTATGTTTTCTTTATCTGCAGGGGATCAGAAGATCTTTTAGGAAAATTGAATACCTGTCAGCATTTAACTGTCTTTTTCTTTTTCCCCAGGCCGCCTTTTTCTTTTATTTTCAAAATGTAAGCAGAAGCATCTGAAACTTTGCATGCCGTCTCATTTTTTTCTAAGGTCACAGTACCGATTTTTTTTGCAGCAGCCATTGCAGTTTCAGTTAGAGCTGTCACATATGAACCAACGGCAATTACAAAACCATTCATAGCGTACCGAACCCTGTTTTTTGAAGTGGAAATGTTTTTAACAACCCGGGTCAGGAGGGACTTTAATTCTGACAGATCCAATTCGGAATCTTCCTTTAATGAAACCAGTGCTCCTAACGTAGACCATCCGGCTGCTGCAATATTTTCTTCAGGTGAATCAATCCATTGAAGAGCGAGCTCATATCCATGATTGCTTTCGGCAGCCACCCATGGTACTGTATATTCGCTGATATTTTGGGATGAGGCCTGGCGAACCCAGGTCTGCAAATCAGAAACGGTCATTTTTTTATCATCCGCAATCAGTCCTGCGAGGTACATGGCATCGGCGTTGCCTGTGGCATACAGACCTTTTGCAAGTTGATAATCCTTTTTGATTTTCTTTTGAATTATTTTAAGGTGCTCCACTTTTACACCAAAAAGCGGCTCCCTGACACCGTGTTTCAGAAGGATCTTTTTTATGTTCTCCGAACCTTTGGACTTGAGTTCAGTCATGATATCCTGTACGGTCATGATGATTTGATTTTACCCTAATTTAATAAAAAAAGAGTGCATCCATTTCGATTTGAAGGAATTTTTTAGCTGGTCAATTCATTTGGATCACCCTTACCGGGGGTATTCAAATTACCGTTTGTCACATTTGACTTTTATTGGGATAATTTTTATCAGAACTTAATGTTAGATCAACCAGCGGATTATTGCGAAACATGATATGAAGAATTCTCTCATCTTCTGTCATGCACATGGGAATCACATTAAATAATAATAAAATTATTTAGCCATGTTTCGCAATTACTTATTAATCGCCTTTCGCAATTTCAAACGCCAGAAACTTTTTTCACTGCTGAATATCTTCGGACTTGCCCTGGGACTTGCAAGCGCCATTCTTATTTTTCTGTACGTGAGTGATGAACTACGGTACGACGGTATGCAACCGTACTTTAAAGATACCTATCGTATCGGGTGTACTTTTACAAATCCCGATGGTCAGCATTTTGATAATACAGTCGCCCCGGGATTTTTCATGCGCTATTTGAAAGATAACCGGAGTGATGTACTTTTTACCAGCCGCATCGACAATATAGGGTATCCCACTTCACTAAATTATAAACCGAAAGACAAAATCGTACTCACCGAAAAGATAGTTTGGGCTGAGCCCGGATTTAACAAAGTTCTTTATTTTGATTTGCTAAAAGGAAGCATTGAAAAAATGTTCAGTGGTTTCAATAGCATTGTGATCAGCGAGACGGGTGCGCGAAATTTATTCGGTAAAGAAGATCCGATGGGGAAAGTCATTTCTTTGAAACATTTATTTGCTACAAATGGGCGTGAGATCGATGTTGTAGTTACCGGAGTTTATAAAGATTATCCGGCAAATTCACATTTCAAACCGGACTATATCATCAATATGAATGCCCTTCATAGTATTTATGGAGATCATTTTGCAGATTATCAGGAAGGGACGCAGTTTGGACAGTTTACAGAATTTTTTGAAAGTTATGTAGTACTTAAACCAGGTGCTGATATAAAACCTATCAATGCTGTTTTAAATAAACTCGCAGCCCAAATGCTGCAATCCAGTCCTGGAGCAGCACCCACCGGTACAAAATTTAGTTCCTTTTCAATCAGGCTGGCGGATCTTCATTTTGATTCCAAAAATTTGTGGGAAGACAATTCCAATACACATGGCGACAGGATTTACCTGACAATTTTCAGTGTGATAGCTATCATGATAATGGTTATAGCCTGTATAAACTATACGAACCTGGCTACCGCCCGTTCGGTAAAAAGGGCAAAAGAGGTTGGTCTTCGCAAATCTTTTGGAAGTTTACGATTTGAAATAGCCACCCAGTTTTTTCTTGAATCCTTTTTAATGACAATATGTGCTCTGGCAATGTCAGTACTGTTGGTATTTTTATTTCTCCATCCATTTAACCAGGTAGCGCACAAATCGTTTTCCATGGAATCATTATCAGATCCATACATGATAGCCATCATTGGATCTGTAGTACTCTTTATGACATTTGTTGCTGGTTTTTATCCGGCATTATATTTATCTGCCTTTCAACCAGTGAAAGTGTTAAAAGGGCAGATTATTAAAGGGAAGGGGGCTGAATTTTTAAGGAAAACCCTTGTTACAATTCAATATACAGTTTCACTGGGATTAATCATTTATACATTAATTGTCATTCAACAGATGGATCAATTGAAAACAACCAAATTGAATGAACAGGGCAGTCAGCTGCTCGCAATCCGTTTTGGAGGAATCGCACAGCAGGATAGATTTGAAACATTTAAACGTTCTGTTCTGGAAGATCCGCAGATTGAACATGTGACCATGGCAAATCATTTACCCAGACTTGATTATTTTGGATTTATTGGACATACTTATAAGTTTCCCGCCTTGACAGATAAAGATTTACAATGGAACCAGTTGAGTGTGGAATTTGATTTTCCTAAAACCTTTCACCTGGAATTTATTGCAGGACGCGATTTTCAAATAGGTAACCTGAATGACAGTAATTCTCTCATTCTAAATGAATCCGCTGTGATTGCATTAAATAAACCTGTAAATGAAGTCATGGGTACAATGGTTAAGGATACCAGAGATAGCAGTCACCTTTACCGTGTTATAGGTGTAGTGAAAAATTTTCCGTTCAGGTCTATGCACCAGCCTATTGAACCATTGGTTCTAAATCCGCATCTGGACTTTATTGATAAAATCACTTATATTAAACTACCTGCGGGGAAATTTCAGGAGAAAATTGCAACTATTGAGAAAAAATGGAAAACTGCATTTCCAGGGGCTGGTTTCGATCATTGGTTTGTAAGCGATGAATTTAACCGGATGTATCAGGTGGAAAGCACGATTTCATCACTTGCGAAAATATTTGCTGTTCTTGCAATTCTGATTACGATTATGGGCGTATTGAGTCTGGCCTCTTATACCGCCGAACAACGCACCAAGGAAATCGGAATCAGAAAAGTATTAGGTGCCGGCGACAAACAGGTGGTTGCTTTATTTGTCTCTGTCTTTGTAAGAATATTCATTGTATCCAGCCTGATTGCTATTCCTGTATCCTGGCTGTTGGCATATAAATGGTTGCAGGGTTTTGTATACCGGATTTCAATCGGTCCCATGGTATTTATTTTCAGCCTGCTGGGCTTATTGCTGGTTACTTTACTTACCGTAAGTTACGAGATCTGGAAATCAGCAAAGGCCAACCCCGTTACTGCATTAAGGACAGAATAATATTAAAAGATGACTTAGCCTGCTAAAAATTTTGTAACGAGCTCTTCCCATTCTTCATCCAGACTAATTGAAGGCATTCGGGAACCTGCTTTGTCATACCAGTATTTTGCATTGGAAAGATCACCTTCCTGCCTGTGCAGGAATGCATGTACAAGCGCGGATGACTTGTCGTTCAAATCCTGGACAATATTGTGTGCCTTTTCCCATTCATCCTTAGCGGAATGCCATAAAGATTTTTCATATACTGATAGTCCGTCTGGTGGTTCTTCCAGCGACAGAGAATTTTTAAACTCAACTAATGATTTTATTTTCATGGCAATGAATTTGAAATGGCTCCGCTTCTTCCTCTCGTATCAAATGCCCTTAATTTAATTCCCTTCCCTTTATCCGTAACAGGATCTGAATAGATATTACTTGATGCATCGGGGTCTCTGCCATCTAAAGAATATCGTATAACTAATCCGGGAAACTGAATGTTCGCAGCAAACTGCCCGTTTTCAAAAACAAGTCCGGGTTTTGGAATTCTATATCCATAACCCCCGAGATAATAATCCAGCATGGGAAGTTCTCTCTTTCCAACAACATTTAAAAAGGATGACCAGGCTTGTTGGTAAAGTAACATGCTTAAGCTGGTATCGCGAATGGTTGCCCAATCAGGATCCTTGGCCCAGGCTCTTTCAGCAAAGCCGAGAAGACGCGGCAGCAGCATGTATTCAAACCTTTCTTCCGATTTGATATTTTCCCCCCAAACGGCACTCTGTAATCCTACTATATTGCTTTTGCCATAATCTGTAAGCCTTTGTTTCCCTGTAAAAATTTTTCTGTTCAGTGGCAGGCCGTCTTTATCGACCGTTGAATTTTTAAAATAATCGAATGGGATAAAAGAAAATGGTTTATCAATATCAGTAAATGCGCCCCAATAATATCCCGGCTCATCAAATGATTTATAATTTGCCATGTCAAAATAGAGATTTGTTACACAGGTCAGTACAACCTTATAACCACCATTGGCGAGCTTGTATGCGAGATCTTCATTTCCTCCTCCCAAAGTATTGTTCCAAACCTCTGTTTGCAAATGCTCAGGTTCAAAATCAGGATTTGGTAAATACATGGAATTCCCATCCAGACTTGTTTTACGCAGTCCCATCTCTTCCCAGCCAGAGAGATAGAGGCCTTTGGCTTTAACAAGTTGATTAACCCTGCCATAGAAATAATACCAGAGGTCACCAGTGTTTTGGATTTCAGGATGACTTACTTTTAAAGCTAAATACGCAGGAGATTTTTCCCAAACATGATCAGGCACTTCATCACCACCAAAATGAATACTTTTTAACGGAACACCGGCTTCTTTATAAATATCCACAATGTCATTGATTACTGTTTCGATAAAATTATAAGTTGAAGGCAGGGAAGGATCCATAATATTATCATTCCAATACTGATTCGAACTATATTTTGACTGATCAGCCGGATCATAAAGGAGAAAGCGCTCTGCATCTTCTTTTTTGCCTTCATGCATTAACCTTTCATAGCGGGCGTTCATAGATTTAATCGCTGCCCTTGCATGTCCCGGCGTTTCGATTTCGGGTAATACCAAAATGTGACGATCATTTGCATAACGAAGAATCTCAATAAAGTCTGCCCTGTTATAATAGCCAGATCCTGGAACTTTACTGATATCTGGTCCTGATCCATGAGAAGGCGGCAAAAAAGATTTACTGTCAAGTGTATGTCCGCGGTTAGAACCCACTTCTGTTAATTCAGGAAGAGAAGGTATTTCAAGTCTCCAGCCTTCATCTTCTGTTAAATGGAAATGGAAGACATTCAATTTATAAAGTGCCATTACGTCCAGTAATTTCAGGACTTCCTTTTTAGGTTGGAAATTCCTGCCAACATCCAGCATAAATGCGCGGTAACCAAATCTTGGTTCGTCTTTCACAATTGCAGCCGGAATATGAAATGATTTCTGCGGTCTGGCCCATGCATCCGGCGGAATTAATGTTTTCAAAGATTGAATACCATAAAATATTCCTGCAGAACCGGAAGCACGTATTGCTATGGAATTTGTTTTTACTTCCAGTTCATAGGCTTCAGAAGGTAGCCCGTCTTTAAATTCCAGACTGATGGAATTGCCCGATGTTTCTGCAACAATATTTTTTCCAAGAAGAGATACCAAAGTTGTTATCAATCCTTCTTTTTCTTTTTTGAATCTTTCATCCGAAACCAGACGGATATTATTTTTCAAATCAAAATAACCGCTGGCTTCCTGGTAAGACGTGGGTGTGGGAAATATTTTGGTCAGCTGCTCTGCGGGAATATTCCTTATATTTTTATTTTGATCGTAAATGATTGCGGGAGTGATCAAACCTTTATAGTTTGGTTTAAACGGATGTATGACAACAGGACCGGTTGAAAACCCTTTACCTGGCATTGCATCCCAGACCAGATAAAATCCTTCCGGCCCGTCAGTAATATTAACTACCGGCTCTTCAGCTACAAATTCGATGCGAACTGAAGCACCGGGTTTTAATATCGGAAAATCTTCAGAAGGTGTGAGACTGAAAAGATCGCCGTTCATCAGTTCGATCCTGGCATTGCCTGTCACGGCAGCCGGAGTAATTAATCTTGCCGAATTGAAATACATTTTCCAGCCTTTACCCGGGAATTCAATGGAACTGGTATTTGTTATGGTAACTGCATTCAGCGACACAGGCTTGTTCTGATAATCATTTTGAACTGCTTCCCATTGAATGTTCAGATCTTTTACAGGAAAAGCAGGAGTATTATTTGGCTGGGCAATTACCGGAGAAAAAATAAACATTAAAAATATCAGTGAGATATAGTAAGGCATCAGGATTGTATTAAATGAGTGGCTGAAGATAAATGAAAATTTTTCTAATTGAAAGAGTTGAATAAACTCAATATATTTATCAGATCAATCTAAAATATATTTTATGAGAAAGTACATCACCGAATTTATCGGAACATTTTTCCTGGTATTAACGATAGGAATGGTTGTGATTGGAGGAAAGGGTGATTTTGCTCCATTAGCGATTGGTTCTTCACTGATGGTAATGATTTTTGCTGGCGGACATATTTCCGGCGGACATTATAATCCGGCGGTTACACTGGCAGTTTTGCTACGCGGCAAAATATCTATGATTGATGCAATTTTATATATGATAGTACAGATATCGGGTGCCGTCATTG
>DATHNR010000495.1:0-17581 GCA_035485835.1 Puia sp. | reverse complement strand
GTGAGCACAGCCCAGATCGGACAGCAGATACGCACTGCTTTATTCGGAAGGGAACTTTCTAAAATCAAGGATAATAAAGAAGAATATAAAATTCAGCTGCGTAATACAGAAGTACAAAGAAGAAATCTCACCGACCTGTTGAATATGAAGATTTTTTTCCGTGAACCAACTGGAGCCATAAAATCAATTCCTATTACCAATCTCGTTAAAATTGATTTCACCAGCACATATGGAAGCATCAAACGTAAATCTTTAAAAAGAGTTATAACGCTTTACTCAAATGTTCTTACGGGTTATACGCCACCTGCGGTAAATGCCGAGCTGAAGGATGCGATTGATAATTTCCAGAACAAAGCAGATGATGTTACTATTACCCAAACCGGTGAAGGAAAACAGCAACAGGAAACTGTTTCGTTCCTTGGTTCAGCACTCCTTATGGCATTGATGTTGATTCTTTTTATCCTGGTTTTACAATTTAATTCCATCAGTAAACCGGTTATCATTCTTACAGAAATAATATTTAGTATTATCGGTGTGTTGCTTGGTTTTGCTTTTACAGGAATGACAATATCCGCTGTAATGACCGGATTGGGCATTGTCGGACTCGCAGGTATTGTTGTGAAGAATGGGATCCTCGTAATCGAATTCGCAGATGTACTCCGCGAGCGGGGAATGAAAACCCGGGAAGCCCTGATTCAGGCCGGGAAAACCAGGATCATACCAGTATTATTAACTGCACTGGCAGCCATACTGGCCCTGATACCCCTGGCCATCGGATTCAATATTGATTTTGTAAAATTATTTGCCGAACTGAATCCACACATATTTTTTGGAGGTGACAGTGCCGTTTTCTGGAAACCACTTTCCTGGACTATCATTTTCGGACTGGCATTTGCCTTCTTCATGACACTCTTTATTCTTCCGAGCATGTACCTGATTGCTGAACGACTGAAACGACCAATGCGAAGGTATTTTGGAGGGAAATGGGTTTCCATGATGGGTATTCCCCCTTTCACATTAATATTTCTAATCTTTTTGATTCCGATTACACTAATCAGGCATTCAATAGAAAAAGCCAGAAGGGAAAGAAAATTCGCGTGTAAGGATGTGAGTAAGACCTGGATTGGATCCTGGTTCTAATTGTATAGATCTATTGATCTGATGGCTGATGACTGAAAGGCAATACTGCGCTTTATGTATTACTTATAAGTACTGCTCGGATAAGCTATATCTATTGTTTATTACCCGGGAAATAATGGCTTTGCAGTGAAAAATAAATATTGTTTTTTTACGTTGGTTTGCAAATGCCAATTAATAAAAGCGATATTGTATTTATAGGCAATGCCGGAGGGATATGTGGTTATATGTCCCATGGTATCAATATAATACGCAAGTCTTCATCCCTGACCGGCAAGCGTATAAAAAAAGATCCTGCATTTAAAGGATTCCGAAATAGTGGGAACAGGATGAAGGAAGCCTCCCCGATAGCTGCGTCATTATATAATCTATTGACTAAAGATCAAAAAGTATATACTCTTTATCGCACCATGACAGGCGAAGCTTTGAAGATGATTAAGCTGGGATTGGAAAAAGAGATCATCATAGCAAGACTTAAGGAACAATATATAGATCCGGTGATAGACCAACACCTGAAACGAGTGAGCTACAAAAGACATGTACGACTAAAACGCCATCTTCAACACTCTAATAGTATTGTAAATCGGGCTGGAAATAGTGAAGTGTACAATTCGTATGAAGTTTCATTTCAACAATATCTGCCGGTCAATCTCATCAGTCAACAATCCGCGGTTAAACGGAAACAAAAAAAGATATCACAATACTCTGAACTTATTTATATAGGTAAATATAAAGTTTGTAAAGGACTTCAAATGTGGCTTCGTCCAAATTATTAAAACTCTATCTCATAACTTTTAAACGTCCGCAATTCAACCTTACATATCTACCTGCGATTAGCCAGCTTGGAAAGTAGTCGAAGGATTTCCAGATAAAGCCATACCAGGGTAACCAGCAATCCGAAAGCGCCATACCATTCCATATATTTTGGCGCACCGGCAGCTACTCCTTTCTCAATCATATCAAAATCAAGAAGCAGGTTCATAGCAGCAATAACAACTACAACCAAAGAAAATCCGATACCAAGAGCAGATCCTTCATTAATGAAACCAATATTGATATGGAAAAAGCCCAGAACGATCGACAATAAATAAAAGATGGCGATGCCGGCCGTAGCTGTGAAGATGATAGATCTTAATTTATCTGTTACCTTAATAATCCTGAAACGATATAACACATACATCGCGATCACTACTCCAAAGGTTAATAGTACAGCCTGGGTTACAATGCCCGGCGCCGATTTTGCAAACACATTATTATAAGTAGCAGAAATGCCACCAAGTACAACACCTTCGAACAATGCATATACTGGTGTCACATAAGCCGCCCATTCTTTCTTAAATATAACAACCATCGCAGCAATGAAACCGAGTATTGCTGCACCAAGCACATAGGGCATAACATTTACACCATCATAAAATGCTTTCCAGGTTAATGAAGCGGATGCCATTACGAGTAAAAACAAAAGAAAAATCTTATTGAGCGTACCTGTTTCAGTCATCGTGCCTGAACCAGGAAGGGTAACTGTATTTTCGAAAACATTCATTGCAGGGTTACCTGATTTGAAAATAGCCATATATTTATTTGTTTAGGACTTGCAATTTACTGAAAAGTAAATGTATTGTAAAGCGGTTGGATATGCAATCCGTGCTTAATATAATTTTAACAAAACTGAGCGGATTTCTGTGAACTTTGTCCACGGAATGAAGTGATTCGCTCCCGGAATCAGGGTTTCTTCAACTAAGGGAGCGTTAACCGGTCTGTGCAAGAAGAAGCCAGCTTAACAGGAATAAATCTGAAAGCAGAAGGATTTTCTTCTTTAAGCCTTTCGTGAAATATTATTTCTTTCTTGGCGGACCTTGTGGTGGTTTATTATTAGGTCTGTTATTTGGTCTGTTATTCGGCCTGTTATCGTTTTTGCGTTGCTGCGGTGGTACTGGTTGGTTGTGTCTTTTTTTGCGGTCAGCATTATCCAGCGTCTTCAAACTGAATTGGCCGGTAAGATCGACATTCACCAATTCTTCTTTTGGTTTACCGTTTACTTCTACAGCCCCCAACTCGTCTGGTATGATATTCTGCTGATTTAGTTTTTTAATCTGTTTAACCCTGTCAATTAAGAGCGGGTATTGTTTATTGCTGTCAGGCAATACATACCACATCAGATTTTTAAAAATATCTTTTTTTATCAGCAGTGCTGTTCCTTTCGCAACCTGTAATGTATCTGCATTATCCGGAAACTGCTGCAGTGCATCCAGATAAGTATCGAGTTCGTAGTTCAGGCAGCATTTTAATCGGCCGCACTGACCACTGAGTTTACTTTGATTAATAGAAAGATTCTGATACCGTGCTGCAGTTGTATTGACTGATTTAAAATCTGTAAGCCAGGTTGAACAGCATAGCTCACGCCCGCAACTGCCAATACCACCGACTTTACCTGCCTCCTGCCTTGCTCCGATCTGTCGCATTTCAACCTTCACGCGGAATTCAGACGCGAATATTTTGATGAGTTCGCGGAAATCAACCCGGTCGTCGGCAATATAATAGAAGGTGGCCTTGCGACCATCAGCCTGAATTTCTACCTGAGACACTTTCATGTCCAGCTTTAACTGACGTGAGATAGCGCGTGAACGGATAACAGCTTCCTTTTCGCGGGCTTTATTTTGTTTTAGCAGATCCAGATCACGATCAGAAGAACGTCGAAGTATTTTTTTCATCTCGGGATTGAACTCGTCCACACTTTTCTTCTTCATTTGTATCCTCACCAATTCTCCCGTCAGACTTACCGTACCAACATCAAATCCGCTTACTCCTTCCACACTTACAGTCTCTCCCTTTTCAAAGATTTGTGTTGTTGTATTCCGAAAAAAATCCTTCCTGCTGCCCTGATTAAAGCTTATTTCAATCACCCTGCATTCAGATGCCGGATCGTGAATCGGCAGGTTTGATAACCAGTCGTATACATTCATCCTGTTGCAACTCCCTGTACCACAGCTCCCGTGACTCTGGCATCCGCCCGGCTTGCCGCCGGCAGTACCACAATTAGAACATCCCATATTTTTTTATAAATTAACAAGCAAGTGGGCAAATATACTAAGTTCCTATGTCACCACCACCTCTTCCCTGGTAGCGAGGATATGATAGAGTCGAATGGTTAACGCATGAAAAAGCATTTTTGCATGCGCATTCCGTTCAATAAAATAAATCGATTTATTGAGTTCCTTAACAATGGACTGTTGAGCGGACAAATCAGCGATTTTATTCAGTCTTATAGCAAAATCTTTTTCTGATTCAGCCATATCAGTAAGCCCTCCTTCAGCCATTCGAAGCCGGATGGCTTGTTCAAGCAGGTGACTAAAATATTGTAAAAATTGCTTTTGTTTTTCCCGTCCTGCTTTACTGATTTCTTCCACCCATTTTACCTGCGCTATCGGGCCTGTTTTCAAAACAGCGTTTAACCATTCCCGTAATAATCCCTGCCAGTCATCCTGACCATGCTGTAACTGCCTCAGCGCTTCGCGATAGTTCTGTTCACTAACAGCAGCGAGCTGCCTCGCCTGTTCGGGCGCTACTCCTGCCCGTTCAATTAATGCGTCTTTAATTTCAGAAACAGATGGCCGTGGCAGGCGTATGATCTGGACTCTTGAGAGTATTGTTGGAAGAATCTGCGCTTCATTTTCGGTAACTAAAATGAATAGGGTATCGGGCGGGGGTTCTTCAATCAGCTTGAATAATTTATTTCCTTCATTCCCTAAGTATTCGGGCATCCACATGATGAGAATCTTATATCCGCTTTCAAAACTTTTAAGGCTGAGTTTACGGTTGATCTCGTTACATTCATGGGCCGAAATATTTCCCTGTTTATTATCTGCCTCTATAAATTGAAGCCAGTCAAAAATGGTTCCATAAGGAAACTGTGAAATGAATTCTCGCCATTCAGAAATAAAATCTGTGCTTACGGGTTTGTCTCCTGATTTGCGGGAAACTACCGGATATACATAATGAATATCCGGATGAATCATCTGGGCCGCTTTCACACATGAAGGGCATATATTACAGCTCTCAAGAGGAAAATTATTTATTGAATTTTCTTCTGAAACACGTTCGCATACCATGAATTGCGAAAATGCCAACGCCAATGGCAGTCCCCCGGCACCTTCCGGTGCATTCATTAAAAGCGCATGACTTAACCTGTTATGTTCAACCAGGTTGCGAAGCTTTGCTTTGATTTCCTGCTGACCAATAACCTGACTGAATAACATCCGGTTGGTCTGTATTAATTAAGGTGAGAAGTGATCTCATCACTCATAGGTGTAACCTTGCTGTTATAAACACCAATAAGTTTTCCGTTTTCATCAATCAGGAACTTGGTAAAATTCCATTTGATTACCGGAGCTGGTGTTCCAAGTTTTATGGCTTCATCAGTCAGATATTTAAAAAGCGGCGATGTATTTTCTCCCACCACATCTGATTTTGCAGCCAGCGGAAAAGTTACCCCATAATTCTTCTGGCAAAATTCTTTGATCTCAGTATTTGTACCTGGTTCCTGTCCACCGAAATCGTTTGCCGGGAAACCAACAATTACCAGTTTGTCTTTATATTTTTCATATAATTTTTGGAGGTCAGCATACTGTGGAGTAAATCCGCATTTAGATGCAGTATTTACGATCAGTAATTTTTTCCCCTTATATGCAGACAGGTCAATGGTTCCACCATCCAGGGCAGGCACTTTGAAATCATACACACTAACGCTGCTATGAATCATAAATAAAATTGGAATGAATAATAATCTTAACATACTATATTTTTTATTTTATAATCAATGTTACACTATCAAAGTTAAATAGAAATGAATAAGAATCACTGCCGTTCATAACAACCAAGATCAGGGAGATTTACCGGTCTTGGATTGCCATCCAGGTCAATGGTAATACCCAGGTTAGAGCCACGATCCACCGCAGGAGAAGTTGCTTCAACATGAAAATCAAAAGTATTTCCGGGAAAGCCCGTGGCAATAAATTGGGGATCTGTATTGAGCCATAATGCATTGCTATCGATATTTGCAGGATAGTTTTGTTGTTTCAGAATTGAATGGTCTAACAAAACATTAAATACCGTATTACCCTGCATCGAGATTGATGCTTCATCCGATATACTCTGACTTCCCCAGAAAATGCAATCTAAAAAACCAGCATTCAGATTTCCGATTTGGGTCCCATCTGAGCTTGCATTGGAAACAGTAAGTACAGGCTGCTGATGTGTAAGCAGGTTTGTTGAATAAGATGCAACCGTACAATATTCAAATTGATAAACGCCTCCCAGGCTGATCACAATATTTTGCCCGCAGTTGCTGATAAGGCAATTGATTGCTGTAACGCTCGATTGAATACCCAGTACCCCTTCGGCAAGAGAATTGTTAATGATGCACTCATTCAAAGAAAGTTTTGGATTCATATCACTGCTGGGTCCTTCTGCAACGAGACTGTGATAGCCGTTCTGGAAACTGGCAAAGTTCAGGACATTATCTTTACTTGCACTCCTGAAATAGATACCTGGCCATGAACCAGGGTAAGTTGCATATGGTTGATCAAGGCGGTCGCCGGTAAAATAGACCCGCTGACTTTCTGCCGTATCTCCCATCACTTTAAGACTGCCATCAATATAAATCGGAGCGTCTGCATGCATATATACATGAACGCCTGACTGGATGGTGAGGGTTGCGTTGCTGTCAATTGTCAGACCACCATAAATCACATAAGGCAGATCATTTGGCCATGTTGTATTTCCCAGAATTACTGCGTTTTTTAAGAAATGGGCATTCTGACCCCAGGCATTTAGTTGAATGTACTGTTCTACACCATTGTAACTAATCCTGATACTGTCCTGCAATAAAAAGGGTGTGGGTTTGGCTCCCGATGGTATGAGTACGGTTACAAAAATATAAAGACTGTCATTTGCCTGGATATTCAGGTTTGAGGCGCTGGGTCCGGGGGTACCATCAATATTTATGATGAAAGGAGAGCCGGAACCGCCAGCCAGTGCTATAGATGAAATTCCGACGCTGTGATTATTATTGTTTATCAGCTTAACCTGTTGGGTAACAGAGCCTGTGGTTGTAAATACCGTATCGAAACTCAGGGTATCCTGTGAAAGAAAAAGTAGCACACTTCCATTCAGATTTGATTGCTTTTGGCAGGAAATCAGCACGAATACGGTAAAAGTGCAAAAAAGCAGGTTCTTAAACATCCGGACAAAAATACATTTTAAGCTTAAAGCCCAAGGCCTAAAGCTTAAAACCAATCCGGGAATAGTATAGGCTGTACTATCATGCATCTAAAAAGAAGTTTTAGGCTTTACGCTTTGGGCTTTAGGCTTGAACAGTATGCGCCAAACAAGCAATACTAATCCTAGCTCCCGGAATACTGAGTAAAACCCTGGCACAAGCCTCGAGACTCGCGCCGGTCGTTATAACGTCATCAACGAGTAAAATATGTTTACCATAGATTTTTTGTGGATTTCGGATTTCAAATGTCGATTCCATATTTTTCCAGCGCTCAATCCTGCTCTTATGGGTCTGTGTTTCTGTTTTTTTCACGCGTATAATTGCATCCTCAATTACGGGAATTTTTAACTCTTGCGATAATCCAATAGCGATCAGTGTTGCCTGGTTATATCCTCTCTTTTTTTCTCTTGCAGCAAACAAAGGCATTGGAATTATAATTTCGCACTGGCTGAATCGACATGAATGAATTAAAGATTCACCCATACGCTGTCCAAAATAAATACCGATTTCTTTTTTGCTTTTATATTTAAGAAGATGAAGACTATGTTGTACTGTGGAACCTGAAGTGAAATATAAATGGGCTGCTGCCGCTTCTATCCCGGCCCGGCCCCAGAAAATTTTTTCAATCGGATTGGAAGGGAAATATTCAAAACGAGTCAGGGGCATGGAAGCCTGACAATAAATACAAAATAACATATTTTCTGCAATCAGATCTGTTCCACACCCACAACAGGTATATGGGAATAAAAGATGTAAGAGTGATTTGACTAAGGTAATACGCGATCTCATTTTAAAGAATGCCCTAATCGCAGAACCTTAGAATAAATATTTATATACTTCTTCAACTTTTCCCATCAATTTAACCTCTATCTGATGAGATTGATTTTTTAAACCTTTTTGATTGTATTTGGAAACAAGAATTTTACTGAATCCTAATTTTTCGGCTTCTGCAATTCGTTGTCCGATCCGGTTTACTGCACGAATCTCTCCATTCAACCCAACCTCTCCGGCAAAACAGATATCTGATGACAGTGGAACATCCTCAAAAGAACTTAATAATGCACATAACACGGCAAGATCGATGGAAGGATCCTCAACTTTCAATCCTCCGGCAATATTCAAAAAAACATCTTTAACTCCAAAGTGAAAACCTCCTCTTTTTTCCAGAACTGCCAGCAGTAGTTGCAGGCGCCGTAGATCAAAACCACTCACAGTTCTTTGCGGTGTTCCATATACGGAAGCAGTAACAAGGGCCTGCACTTCAATCAACAGAGGCCTTTGCCCTTCTATACTTGCGGCGATTGCACTACCGCTTAGTTGTTCTTCTTTTTGCGTTATCAGGATCTCGCTGGGATTGTTGACCTCCTGCATACCTTCATCCGTCATTTCATAAATCCCGAGTTCTGCTGTACTTCCAAAACGATTTTTTAAAGTGCGAAGTATACGATATGTATAATGCCTGTCGCCTTCAAATTGCAATACTGTATCCACCATATGTTCAAGTATTTTCGGACCTGCAATATTTCCATCTTTGGTAATATGTCCGATCAGAAAAACAGGTGTTCCCGTTTCTTTTGCGAAGCGTTGAAATTCTGCAGCGCATTCACGTATTTGTGAAACAGTACCTGGTGTAGAATCAATATATGATGATTGTAATGTTTGAATAGAGTCAACAATAACGACCTGCGGTTTTAATTTTTTTATTTCCTGGAAAATGGACTGGGTTGAAGTTTCAGTTAAGAGGTAAAAATTATCCTGGTTATTCATGAGATGATGATTCCTCACTTTTAACCTGTCAGCCCTCATTCGAATTTGCTGTTCGCTTTCCTCACCGCTGATATAAAGTGTTATAATATTCTCTAACATCAACCCGATCTGAAGAAATAAAGTACTTTTCCCAATGCCTGGTTCTCCCGCAACAAGAATTAAACTTCCAGTTACAATTCCACCTCCTAATACTCGGTTAAGTTCTGTATCTGGTGTAATAATTCTTTTTTCTTCACCACTGATAACTTCATGAATTGAAATCGTTTTGATTTCTTTTTTATCGGAGATTTTTTTCCATCCGGATTCTACCAGTCTGTCATCTTTATTGATAACTTCTTCAGTGAAAGTATTCCATTGTTCGCAGGAAGGACATTTACCAAGCCATTTTGCACTTTCATAGCCGCAATTATTACAGAAGAAAGCGGTTTTGATTTTACTCATCATTAAAGATAATGGCTCTGAAGGCAGAAAAGTAAAAAGGCCAGCTACCAGAGCTGACCTTTTACTTACTAACCCATTAAATTCTTCCACTAAATTACAAAATCAGGTCACATAACAAAATAAATTTTTCTTCCTGTGAATAACTTTAATAATAAAAATGAAACTTGCATATATTTAAGAATTAACCTATAATTAGTTGATTAATAATTAGTTAATACAGTATTTTTTCTTGGACTTTCTAGTTAAAGTCCTGAAAATGAGCCCTGGAAATGTTTAGAAAACTTCCTGTTTCATATACATGAAAATACTTAGGCTAAATAGATGATATTAAATTTATATTTAATGTGTTTTGGATAAAAAACTGCCAGGAAAGGGGGTTATAATTTGATTTCTTCCTCCTGTTTATCGAAGAAATGGAACTCGGTCATGTGGTAATTATTATTTTCCTTAACCTTGATCGCGCGTTTATATTTTCTGCGCCATTTCCATTTTTTACTGGAGAACCAGCCACCCTTGGTGAGATAAGCATACATTATGGGGTGAACCATTAGGATTAGATCCTTATGCTGATGATTAAGCAGATAGCTGAGGTTTTTCTCAATTTCGTCTTCCAGAATCAGGGCCGAGGAGATTTTACCTGTTCCGTTGCAGGTTGGGCAGATTTCCTGGGTATTAATGGTAATCTCAGGTTTCATACGTTGCCTGGTGATCTGCATGAGTCCAAATTTAGAAATAGGCAGAACAGCATGCTTTGCACGGTCGGTGCGCATAAAAGATTCCATCGCCTCCACCAGTTTCCTTTTGTTGTCGGGAAGCTTCATATCTATGAAATCTGCCACAATAATACCTCCCAGGTCCCGGAGCCTTAGCTGGCGTGCAATTTCTTCTGCTGCCTCCAGATTGGTTTCCAATGCATTTTGTTCCTGGTTATTGCTGACACTTTTATATCCGCTGTTTACATCGATTACGTGCAGGGCTTCAGTATGCTCAACAATCAGATAAGCACCACTGGGCAAGTTTACGGTTTTGCCAAATGCGGCTTTTACCTGTTTGGTTATGCCGAAATGATCAAAAATAGGCGAACCATTATTATAATAAGAAATGATATCTATTTTGTCTGCAGCAATACGTTGAATGTATGTCTTGGTATCGTTAAAAAGATTGCGGTCATTTACTACTATTTTATTGAAATCTTCATTCAGAAGATCCCGCAACATGCTGGTGGTTTTGGTTTGTTCGCTTAAAATTTTTGCAGGAGCAACAGCACCGATAAGATTATGCTGAATTAGTTTCCATGTGGCCACGAGGTCGGTTAAATCCTCATGAAGTTCGGCTGTATTTTTACCTTCGGCTGCAGTGCGTACGATAACACCAAAATTTTTCGGCTTAATAGCTTCTACAATTTTCTGTAGCCTTTTTCTTTCATCCGAAGAATGAATTTTTCGTGATACTGCAACAATATCATTGAATGGTGTAATAACGACAAAACGACCAGGCAGGGATATCTCACAACTCAGGCGGGGACCTTTAGCAGCAATGGGCTCTTTCAGAATCTGAACAAGAATATTGGGTTTGCCACTAAGGACTTCATTAATCTTTCCGGTTTTTACAATTTCCGGTTCAACCACAAAAGATCCAAAATCAAATTCATTGTCTTTAGTTGCAAGCATACTTTGCTGAGTAAATTTCAGCAAAGAACGGGCGTAGGGACTCAGGTCAGTATAATGAAGGAATGCGTCCTTTTCAAAACCTACATCAACGAAAGCAGCATTTAAACCAGGGATTAATTTTTTTACCTTTCCAAGGTATAAATCTCCTACTGCAAAACTGGCATCAGTTTTTTCATGGTGTAATTCCACCAGCTTTTTATCTTCCAGCAGGGCTATTTCAACTCCCTGAGGGGCTGCATTAATGATCAGTTCCTTATTCAATGTAGAGTAACATTTACTGCCTGGCCGGTACACACAAGAAGGAATCGAAATGCTGAAGGGGATTTAGTTAACCGCGTCACTGATGCAAGCAAGCATTGTAAGCGTTAGCATATAAATGTTTTCAGCAGTACAGGGCCGGAGGGTCATCCGGCCGGAGTGCGTTTATTTGTTCTTTTTCTTATGACGATTCTTACGCAATCTTTTCTTTCTTTTATGGGTTGCAATTTTATGTCGCTTCCTTTTTTTACCACAAGGCATCGATAATTCCTTTTTAGTTTACTAATAATTTCTGTCTTCGCTCCTTTGAGCTTTTATTTTAAAGATTCTAACCTCTCATTGATCGCTGCGATCAGTTCATGGTTATTGGTCAGTTTTTTTGCAGCTGTATACCAGGTTTTTGCCGATGCATAGTCACCAGTTCTTTCATAAGCTTCGCCAAGACTTAATACGGCTTCCAGGTTTCCAGGATCATAATGAACCACTTTCAGAAGTCTCTGTATGGCTTTATCATATTGTCCCGATTCAACTCCTCCCAATCCCAACATTAGCTGGGCATACATGTTGAGCGAATCTCTTCTTGTCACTTCCAGTATAGCCTGGATTCCCTTCATCACATCTGCCGGCCTTTCACCCGTACTTCCGAAAATATATGTAGCTCCCAATCCGATTTTTGTAGAATCATTGTCAGGGTTCAGTTTTCCGGCCCTTTCAAAAAGATCCCGGCTTTCATTGGCCATCCAGTTTTTTAGTTCCGGATTATCCTGACCTCTAAGGTTGTTCAAAAATAATTGGGCTGCAAAAGTGAGACTTTTTTCAGAATTTTCCAATTTTGCAGCTTCCGCAGTATAATATGCTAAAGGAAGAAAGCCATTTTCAACGGAATCCTTCCAGAAATTTGCAAGCTCATGGAAAACTGCAATCTGTTGATTTTTAACATCTCCTCGCACTACAGCGTTTTCCAGCCTATTTACATAAGCAAGGTTTTCAGGACTGAGTTTTGATTTACTCGCATTGAGAATCGTCTTGATATCAAGGGATTGTCCCACATTTTGAGAAGGGACTACAGATTTCTTAAGAGGAGGAACTGTATTTCCGAAAAAATAAAAACCGACAAGAATAATAATTCCGGATGCGGCTAGAATGGCTTGCTGTTTCTTCACGTAGGACTTTTATCCGGCAAAATTACATCTCTTCATCAGGGTTTGGCTGATTATCCTGTATGGATTGAAGTTTTTTGACTTCAGCAACAAACTCCTTGGCTGGTTTGAATGAAGGAATAAAATGTTCAGGAATGTGGACAGCAATATTTTTTTTGATATTCCGACCGATCTTAGCCGCTCTTTTCTTTGTGATAAAACTGCCAAAACCGCGTATATAAATATTCTCTCCTTTTGCAAGCGTGTCTTTCACTTCTTTAAACATGGTCTCTAACGTAACCAGTACGTCTACCTTAGGTATACCTGTTTTATCCGAAATTTGATTAACGAGGTCTGCCTTTCTCATGGCGGAATTGTTTTATAAGTTTCTGATTTTAAATATATAACAAAAAAATTAATCCACAACAAATTGTAAAAAATTGAGGACTTCGATTTTTGATGTGATTATATAAATCATTGCATTTCAATAGATTATAAAATATTGATTACCAACGATATAATATATCGTCCGGCATTCTTTATTTTGGGTAATAATGCAAAAAGATTTTACAAATAAATTACTTGCATGGAACAGAAGTCAAAATAATCGTTCCATGCCATGGAAGGGCGAATCAGATCCATACAGAATTTGGTTGAGTGAAATAATTCTACAGCAGACAAGAGTGGAACAGGGTACAGCTTATTATAAAAAATTTATTTCCTCCTTTCCAACTGTAATGGATCTTGCGAATGCTTCTGAAAAAGATATCTTCAAAAATTGGGAAGGTTTGGGGTATTATACCCGATGTAGGAATCTGATTGCAACGGCCAGAATAATTGCATTTGGATATGGAGGCCATTTTCCTTCTACATATCCCGAAATTCTTGCGCTACCCGGAATTGGTCCGTATACTGCAGCAGCCATAGCTTCATTCGCATTTGGCTTGCCTTATGCCGTGGTGGATGGAAATGTTGAAAGGGTGATCGCGAGGTATTTTGGAATCAAAACTCCTGCAGGATCGGCACCAGGTAAGAAAGAATATTCCAGGATTGCTGCTGAACTTCTAAATATAAAAAATCCAGCAGTTTATAATCAGGCCATAATGGATTTTGGTGCAACGATTTGTAAGCCGCAGAATCCTCTTTGCATTAATTGCGTTCAGGCAAAAAGCTGTTATGCATTTAAAAAGGGTATGATCAATATGTTTCCATTGAAAAAGTCCTCCCTTAAGCGAAAGAAAAGATGGTTGTATTATTTCATCGTAGGCGCAGGAAAAGATAAAATATGGATCCGTGAAAGAACTGAAAAAGATATTTGGCAAAACCTCTACGAATTTATCTTATGGGAAACTGGGAAAATAATACCTCAGGATAAGGTTCATCGGACTTCTTTTTTTCAGGATAATTTTGGAAAACAGGGTTTCAGTATTCAGCATATTTCTCCGGCTTTTAGCCAAACACTTACTCATCAATCCATTATAGGTCTTTTTGTACATCTGAATAAAACTCTTGACAAACTGCCGGGCTATCAGTCGGTTTCAAAAGAAAGTCTCGGGGAATACCCTTTTCCGAAAATTATTACAGACTATATTAAAAATTCACCTTTTCTCTGATCTGTGGTAAAGGATTTGATACTATAGCAATGGAAATTCCATTACCGGAAGAATTCCCTGAAGAAAGAATGTGAACATTATAATGAACAAATTATGAGGGGTGTTAACAGAGTAATGCTTATTGGCAACCTGGGCAAAGACCCGGATGTTCAATATTTGGAAGGAAATATAGGTGTGGCAAAATTTTCTCTGGCCACTACTGAAACTTTTAAAGACCGGACAGGAAAACTTATCTCTCAAACTGAGTGGCATACCGTGGTTTTATGGCGCGGCCTCGCTGAACTGGCACAGAAATATCTTCACAAAGGGAGTCTGGTTTATATTGAAGGCAGATTGCGCACCCGAAGCTGGGAGGATAAAGATGGGAACAAAAAATTTGCTACAGAAGTAGTAGGGGATAATCTGATCATGCTGGACAAAAAAATTGAAGGCAGTCATTCCACCATTTCCCCTCAGGAAGGAATCGAAGGTTTAAATGGCTCTGACTCTGCAACAGTTGGAGAACCTTCACCAGATCTACCTTTTTAAAGCTGTATAGCCAAGTTTTATTAAATTTACAATCCCGCATACAGAAGCAGAACCGCTTTATATGCGTGAATAAAAGATTTTTAACGAAACCAGTCAATTTTGGATCACCCTTTCAACATGTCATCAATCAATGGGCATGCAGGTCTTCTTTTATTCATCAATGCACAGGCTACAACCATTCTTGTTATCCTGATCCTTTTTTTTCTCGTCATGTCATTTATTGTTTCGGGATCAAGAATAGCTTTTTTTTCTTTGAGCGATAAGGAAATCAATATCCTTAAAACAAAACAGGATAGCTCCTGGAGAAGAATTGTTAATCTTCTGGAAGAACCCAAGGCCCTGCTCGCTTCTTTGCTAATCGCGAATATTTTGCTCAATATTGGGATCATTATTCTTTCGAATTTTTTGATTGATCAGGTTATTTCTTTTAAACAGGATTACTGGTTTTTCGAATTCATGATGAAAGTGGTAATGGTAAGTTTTGTATTGATTCTTTTTGGCGAAGTGATGCCAAAAGTCTGGGCCAGTCAGAATACTCTCCAGTTTGCGTTTTATACTTCAGGGGTAACGGAAGTCATTCATCTGCTTTTCAGAAGACTTGGAATCCTTCTGGCTTATCAGTCCGAAAAACTTGAAAGACTCTTTGGCAGCCAGCGTTCAGCTGCCAACAGTCTTGAAGAGCTGGATCATGCCATTGATAACGATACTACTGAAGAAGAAAAAAATATTTTAAAAGGAATTATAAAGTTTGGAAATATTACCGTTAAACAAATCATGAAAACCCGTCTGGATGTAAGCGGAATCGAAGACCAATTGAATTTCGGGCAACTGAAACGTAAAATTGAAGAGCTTCATTATTCGCGTCTGCCGGTTTATAAAAAAAGCCTGGATGATATTACAGGCATGGTTCATACGAAAGACCTGATACCTTTCCTGAATGAACCTGATGAATTTGAATGGCACAGTCAACTCCGTTCTCCTCATTTTGTTCATGAACATAAAATGATTAAGGACTTGTTACAGGAATTTCAGTCAAGCCGCATACATTTTGCCATCGTAGTGGATGAATTCGGTGGCACCAGCGGTATAGTAACCCTGGAAGATATTATGGAAGAAGTAATCGGGGATATCAAGGATGAATTTGATGAGGATGAGGGATCGGCAGCAAAACAGGATGACGGTTCATATATATTTGAGGGAAGGACCATGATCAACGACGTATGTAAAACTCTGAACCTTCCGGTTGACACATTTGACAATGTAAAGGGAGATTCGGATTCCCTCGCCGGACTCATCCTTGAACTTGCTGGTGAAATACCGAAAATAAATGATATTATTATCTGTGGTGATTTTGAATTTACAATCCTTGAAGCTGACAGTAGCCGGATTAAAAAAGTAAAAGTCCGTATTAAACAATAAAAACCCAGACTTTGTACAGTACAAGACCCACTTTTTTTACTTTTTACTTTTTACTTTTTACTTTATTCTCCTGCAATAGTGTCTATTCTCCCAAGCCCCGGGGATATTTCAGAATCGATTTTCCGGCTCATACTTACCAGGCCTTTGATCGTCCGGAATTTCCTTATTCATTTGAATACCCAGTTTATGGAAATATCATCAGGGATACAGCTTTTTTTGGAGACAAACCAGAAAATCCCTACTGGATAAATGTGGATTTCCCAAGGTTTCATGCGAGAATTTATATCAGTTACAAAGAAGTGAATGGTAATTTTGACAAGCTTCGCGAAGATGCATACAAAATGACTTACAAACATACCTATAAAGCGAGTTCTATTGAGGATTCACTGATCAGTACACCACTCGGAGTTCACGGAATATTTTTTAATGTGGGCGGAAATGCTGCCACTGCCAAACAGTTTTTCGTTAGCGATTCAACCAGGCATTTTCTGAGGGGAGCTTTGTACTTCGATACAACCCCAAATTCAGATTCCTTAGGTATTGTTAATACTTTTCTTCAGGATGATATGTTTCATCTTATCAATACTTTGAAGTGGAAAAACTGATACGGAATCCTTTCTGATATGTTATCTTAGCCTGATTTTCAAACAAAACACTTGATTGCAATAAATAATATATTAGTTAGTGACGAAGTGATTTCTGAACAGTTCGTTTGTGATCTGAACAAATGTAAAGGAGGCTGTTGCGAAGATGGCGACTCAGGAGCACCCCTGGCGACAGAAGAACTCGAATTTCTGAGAGATTTAATTGATGAAATCAAACCGTATGTGACTCCGGAAGGTTTGAAATTGCTTGAATCAGAAGGACTCTACAAATACGATCAGGAATTTGGATGGGTGACTCCAACTATTGGCGGACGCATGTGTGCTTACGGATTCAGGGACAGGCAGGGAATCATAAAATGCGGTATTGAGCAGGCTTATCTTGATAAGAAAATCTCCTGGAGAAAACCCGTCAGCTGTCATTTGTTTCCTGTTAAAATTACGAAAAGTAAGAGGCGGGATCAGGAATATATAAATTATGAACCCAGAACAGACCTTTGTAAAGCCGCCTGTAATCTTGGGAGGCAATTGAAAGTTCCTGTTTACATATTTTTGAAGGAAGCGTTGATCAGGAAATACGGAAATGATTTTTATTCTGCTCTCGAGGCGGCAGCTGATCATATAAAAAAAGATAAAGCCTGACCTTGTCTATGAAAATTTTTTCTCTGATTTTCTTTTTCCTGTTTGTATTATTTTCTGTACAGTTTTCCACCGCGCAGGATTCATCGAA
>DATHNR010000494.1:0-3972 GCA_035485835.1 Puia sp. | reverse complement strand
CAGTTGGTCTTCCTTCAGGAGCTTCTATCTTCTTAGAAAAAATGAACGTGGTGTATATCGGAGTTGCTAATCCAATGACCATCTCCGGTGGTAGCGTGGGTAGAGAAAAAGTTCATGTAAGTTTTGAAAGTCCCGGAGCGAGTATTACAAATACAGGCGGTGATCATTATGAAGCCAGGGCAACAACCCCCGGTATTTCTAAGATCATCGTAACTGCAAATGGTAAACCATTTCCCTTCGAAATCCGTGTAAAGAACCTGCCTTTACCAGCCGGTTTCATCGGATCTAAAAAAGGTGGCGCAATTTCTTCTGCCGAATTCAAAGCGATCGGTGGCTTGATTGCACGTCTCGAAGATTCTGATTTCGAAGCTCCTTTTAAAGTTGTAAGCTATAAGATTGGTGCAGAGGGTGGTGGAATATCCGGATATACTGAAGCCAGCAATGATGGTAACAGATGGTCTGGTAATGCCGCTAATATTGTGGGAAGGGCAACACCGGGAACACATATCTTTTTCGATCAGATCCGTGTAGTAGGACCAGATGGCAAACAGCGTGAAATAGCGCCAATGGTATTTAGTCTGAAATAAAAAATAACTAAGATTCGCCACGATGTTGTGGCGGATCTGTTTTAGTAATTGATACGATAAATTTTTAGAACATGAAGAAGCGATTTATCAAATTGTCTTTCCTGGCAGCAGCGATTGCACTTGCGGTTGGAACTGTGCAGGCACAGGCACCTCCCGCCAGGAAGAAGACAAAGAGGTCCACTACGAAAAAGAAATCGAATACCAGCAAGAATAGTGCTGCGAATACTGCTGTTGTTCCTCCAAAGGATACCACGGCAAAGCCCGTACAGGAATTTGTTGCTGATATCAAACTGGATACTCCGCGCAAATCGCTTCGTAATGATGCTTCTATTGAACTGAACCTGGTAAAGGATCGTACTCCGTTGGCTTACGAGCACATTCGGGAAGACGATGCCGTGTATCGCCAGCGCGTATGGCGTGAAATAGATGTTCACGAAAAAATGAATCTTCCTTTTGTTTATAAAGCTTCTGAAGATAACGGTAACCAGCGTTTCATCAGCATCCTGCTTAACCTCATTCATAGTGGTGATGTGACGGCATTCGACGCAACGATGGACGACCGGTTTACAACTCCGATGACTTTCCGCCAGATCGCTGAAAGTATGGTAGGTAAACCAAAAACAATACAGATACCGGATATGAATGTTGACCCTGATGGTTCAAAGGGCATTACTAAGGACACTGTGATACAGGAAGAATTCAATCCTGATCAGGTAGAAAGATATGAAATCAAGGAAGAATGGGTATTTGACAAAGAATCATCCAGGATGTATGTACGTATCCTTGGGATTGCACCGGAAAAGACAATTTATAATGCAGACGGATCGTTCAGGGCCGTATTACCCATATTCTGGGTTTATTATCCTGATCTCAGGCCTTTCTTAGCAAAATACGAAGCTTACAATGGTAAGAACTATGGCGCCCGTATGAGCTGGGAAGAGCTGTTTGAAAGCCGCATGTTCTCCAGCAGGATCGTCAAGTCAACTATTGACAACCCCGGTGATAATTTTATCGCACAATATATCAAGGATCCTATATTAGGTCTACTGGAAGGCGATGATATCAAGGAAAAAATCTTTAACTACGAGCAGGACCTCTGGTCTTATTAAGCTTAACGCATAACGCGTAACGCTTAACGCAGAACTTATAAAATTTAAAAGTCATCCCGCTAATAGTTGGATGACTTTTTCGTTTCCGTACTTTTCGCGTTCAGCTTTAGGCGTTACGCATTATGCGTTAGGCGTTCAGCATTATGCGTTCAGCGTTAAGCGTTAAGCTTTTTCCCATTACTGGAATCAGCGTATTTTTACGATGTCTCATAACATTTTGATAGCTAAACTGTTGATAATTATTTTCAAAATACCCATAAGGGTTCTTGTTTAATAGAATTGTTTTATTATTTTTACAACGGTTTTTCATAGGATATTGGATTTTAAAAACGGGGCTGAATTTCCATTCTGGCCCCTTTTTTTTGATTTTAGTCCATTAATTAAAACCAAGCCCCGCCTGCATTTCATTCTCCTGTTGCAAAAAGTGGTCTTTGAGTAGTTTTGTTTTTGATATGCCAACCAGGCTCATCAGTTCTTCATCTGATGCAGATTTTATTTTTTTTACCGAATGAAATGTTTTTAATAACAGATCTGCGGTTTGTTTTCCAATTCCCTTAATATTTTCCAATTCGTTTTTAAAAGTTCCGCGACTTCTCTTGTTCCTGTGAAAACTGATACCAAAACGATGTACTTCATCACGAATTTTCCTAATCAATTTTAAACTTGTACTATCGTAAGGCAGCTTCAGAGATTCGCGGTCACCGGCGAAAAAAATTTCCTCCTCATTCTTGGCGAGCCCTATGAGCGTCAATTTTCCTCTCAAACCTAATTCCTGAATACTTTCAAGCGCAGCGCTCAACTGTCCCTTGCCGCCATCAATAATCACGAGCTGGGGCAGCGATTGATTCTCATCCATCAGCCGTTTATAACGCCTGTAAACTACTTCTTTCATAGTGGCAAAATCATTGATGCCTTCTACGGTCTTCACATTAAAATGGCGATAATCCTTTTTGCTTTCTATTCCGTCGCGGAAAGAAACCATAGCCGATACGGGATAGCTTCCATGGAAATTTGAATTGTCGAAACATTCAATATGGATAGGTAATTCAGATAGCTGAAGGTCGGTTTGAAGCTGTTTTAATATGACCAGCCTTTCTTCAGGAGTTTTCTTCTGAAGATGCAGCATTTTTTTCTTTTCTGCTTCTTCGCGATAATAATTCACATTTTTCTCGGAGAGATCGAGTAGTTTCCTTTTATCACCTCCTTTAGGAACTGTAATGATTATCCCTTCCTGAGGATATTCTATTGGAAATGGCAGAATGATTTCCGGCGCTGAACTGTTGAAACGATCGCGTAACTGGGCGATGGAAATTGCAAGAATCTCTTCATTCGATTCATCGAGTAAAGTTTTAGCTTCCGTATTATGCGTTTGAACAATGGTGCCATTTTCAACCATCAGATAATTTATGAAAACAGTGCTTTCATCCCTGAATATGGAAAAGACATCGGCCTGGACGATATGTTTATTTACAATGACAGAGCGGGATTGATAATTTTCCAGATGATCAATCTTTTTCCTAATGATTTCAGCTTTCTCGAATGCCATATTAACCGCAGCTTCTTTCATCTCCTGCCGAAAGCCGCTGATGACGGGGCCGAGATTGCCTTTCAGAATATTTTTAATTTTACGAAGGCCTTCCGCATAGTCTTCTTCTGTTTGCAAACTTTCACATGGACCTTTGCAATTGCCAAGGTAATATTCAAGACAGACCTTGAATTTTTTCTTCGCAATATTTGACGGCGTGAGATTCAGTTTGCAAGTGCGCAACTGTATATTCGATTTTACAAAATCAATCAGCTCGCGCACTTTAGCCACAGAAGTAAATGGTCCCAGGTATTCGGAGCCATCATCTACTTTTCTTCTTGTTAGAAATACTCTTGGGAAATGCTCATTTTTAATTACAATAAACGGGTAGGATTTATCGTCTTTCAGATTGATGTTGAATCGCGGCTGGTATTGTTTAATCAGTGAATTCTCCAGTAAGAATGCATCCTGTTCTGAATTCACCAGGGTAAATTCTATAAAGGAGATTCGTTTGACAAGTTCATAGGTCTTATAGTTTGACACCGATTTATTAAAATATGAGCTTACCCGTTTGCGCAGATTTTTCGCTTTACCAACGTATAGTAATTCCTTATGGGAATCGAGATATTTGTAGATGCCCGGTTCCAGTGGAATCGATTGTACTATTTGCTGAAATGTTTCCTGATCCATGCCTTAATCTCTGCTATCCCATACTACGATGGTCTGATTCGTAATTTCCTGGCCGTTCTTT
>DATHNR010000493.1:0-2204 GCA_035485835.1 Puia sp. | reverse complement strand
GTCGTATTGACTGAGCCAAAATTATAATTGTTCCAGAACAACCGCTTAGCCTGCCATGGATGCACTCCATAATTTAACTGTTCAGGAAATTGTTTTGGATCTGCTGCAGCACTGAATGCCAGACGTGCGAGAACAGAAGAGGCGGAATGTTGTCCGTGGCCTGCCCGTTTATCTTCAGGAAATCTTGTGATGATAATATCCGGCTGGAACTTTCTTATTATCCATACCACATCACTTAATATTTTTTGTTCATCCCATATCCGGAGAGATTCTGCCGTGGTTTTAGAAAAACCAAAATCATAGGCTCTCGAAAAAAACTGTTCAGCACCATCCAAACGTCTTGCTGCCAATAGTTCCTGAGTCCTGATCAGTCCAAGTTCAATTCCCTGTTCATCCCCGATGAGATTTTGTCCGCCATCCCCTCTGGTGAGCGAGAGGTAGCCTGTTCTGTATAATTTTTCCTGTGAAAGCCAGGCCAGCAGCCTGGTATTTTCATCATCCGGGTGGGCCGCGATATATAAAACGGATCCCAGCACTTCTAATTTTTTCATCCGGAGCAGTATCTCGGAAGAGTTGATGGTTTCGGGCATTTGAGCGGGCACATATTCTGAAATCAGAATCAATACAAATATGTTAATTAAGAAAATTTTCATCAGGAATAAGCATCTTTAGTATTCGCCAAATTAATGAATCCCTGATGAAACACCACGCGTTATTATTTTGGCGGTAATTCAAACAGGACACTTCATTACTTTTACATAATATTTTTCTAATGATTACAAATTTGAAAGCAAAACTTGTACTACTATCCTTACTAAACATTATTTGTTTTTTATCCGTAAGCGCTCAGCAGGATCCCAAAATTTATTATCACTCTGTAAAGCATGTAGCCTGCAGGAATGGGGCCGTAGTTTCTGCTCATCCTCTGGCAAGCCAGGCGGGCATTCAAATCCTGAAAGAAGGAGGCAATGCAATGGATGCGGCCATTGCAACACAACTGGCACTGGCAGTAGTTTATCCGGCAGCAGGTAATCTTGGAGGAGGTGGCTTTATGGTAGCCCGCTTAGCAGACGGTAAAAATGTTACCATTGATTTCAGGGAAAAAGCTCCTGCAGCTGCAAGCAGGAATATGTATCTGGATGAAAAGGAAAATGTGATTTCAGGCAGAAGTGAGGATGGACACCTCGCCGCAGGAGTACCTGGAACTGTTGCAGGTATATTTGCATATTACAAATATGCGCAGCTTCCTTTTACCAAATTAATTCAGCCGGCTATTGATCTGGCCGAAAAAGGATTTCCCATCACCGTTTCTGAAGCGAATGAACTGAATGAAACCCAGGAGGATTTCAAAAAATATAATACCGTCATGCCGGTTTTCGTAAAAGATACACGATGGAAAGCCGGAGATATTTTGATACAGAAAGATCTCGCGGAGACCCTTAAACGTATCCGCGACAACGGGGCAAAAGGTTTTTATGAAGGTGAAACTGCTCGACTGATCATAGAAGAAATGAAAAGGGGCAAAGGGCTGATCAGTTATAAAGACCTGAAGGATTATACTGCCATAAACAGGGAACCTGTTGTGTTTACATATAAAAATGACTACACTCTGATTACTATGCCGCTTCCCTCCAGCGGCGGTGTTCTTTTGCCACAGATGATGCGGATGGTAGAAGACAGAAATTTGAAAGAATGGGGTTTTGAAACAGTTCCATCCGTTCATTTAATGGCTGAAGTGGAAAGGCTGGCCTACGCCGATCGTGCAAAATATCTGGGAGACGTGGATTATTTTAAAGTTCCGGTAAAAACACTTATCAGTTATCCATATGCCAGGGAGAGAATGAAAAAATTCAATAAGGATTCTGCAGGTAAAAGTGAATTCACGGGTGCAGGGGTGATACCAGAAAGTGATGAGACGACACATTTTGATACGTACGATAAGCATGGAAACTGTGTTTCCATAACCACCACGCTGAACGGCGGTTATGGATGCCGCACCGTTGTGGGTGGGGCCGGATTCTTCCTTAATAATGAAATGGATGATTTCAGTGTCAAACCCGGTGTACCCAATATGTACGGTGCCGTTGGAGGTGAGGCCAATTCCATCGCTCCGGGTAAAAGGATGTTGAGTTCGATGACGCCGACCATTGTATTATTCAAAGGCAAACCATTCCTGATTGTCGGTACACCTGGTGGTACAACCA
>DATHNR010000492.1:0-6131 GCA_035485835.1 Puia sp. | reverse complement strand
CTTTTGAATTAAATGAAAAAGATATTCCCTTCGTGTATTTGTCTGCAAATGATGACTACGAAATAATGGAAGTGGCAAAAAGAACGCAACCTTATGGATTTGTGATAAAACCCATAAGGAAAAAGGATTTGCTTGTCGCACTGGACATTGCACATTATCGCTGGGAACAGAAGTCACAATTGAAATTACAATCGACCAAAGCACCCATTGATAAAAAAGTAATTTACCGCCCGGATAAGAATCACTTACCTGAACCTGATAATAATCCATTAGCTCAAAAAAGCTACGTTTTCGAAGGCATTATAGGAAAAACACCCGGGATGTTGAAGATATTTGATTCCATTGGAATGGTCGCACCATTTGATACGTCTGTTCTGATTCTGGGTGAAAGTGGCACTGGCAAGGAAGGTATCGCCAATGCCATTCATCATTTATCCCAACGAAGAGATAAAGAATTCGTTAAAGTAAATTGCAGTTCGTTACCACCTAATCTAATTGAATCCGAATTATTTGGCCATGAAAAGGGAGCGTTTACCGGTGCCATAGAAAAAAGAATCGGGAAATTCGAAAGAGCAAACGGAGGTACGATATTTCTGGATGAAATAGGAGATATGCCTGCTGATATGCAGGTTAAATTGCTCAGGGTACTGCAGGAAAAAGAATTCGAGAGAATTGGATCGAATACGACTTTTAAAATAGATGTCCGCATCATTGCGGCAACAAACCGTGACCTGGAAAAGGAAATAGAAGAGGGACGGTTCAGACCGGATCTGTTTTACAGGCTGAATATATTGCCGATTCATTTACCTCCATTAAGGGAGCGGAAGGAAGATATACCATTGCTGGTGCATCATTTCATTAAAATTTTTTCTGAAAAGACGGGGAAATTGATTTCAGGCATCAGTGATTCTCAAATGAAAAAACTAATGGATTATTCGTGGCCTGGGAATATTCGCGAATTACAAAACCTGTTGGAAAGAACGATACTATTTGCAAAACATAATTTCATTGATGAAATTTGGCTTCCTGAAATAAAACACAAACAAAATTATCAGGAGTCTCTTTCGAAGATAAAGACGATTGACGAAATACAACGGGATCATGTGTTGTCCGTTCTGAAGCATTGCAATGAACGTGTTTCAGGACCCGGAGGCGCAGCAGAACTGCTGAATTTGCCTCCCAGCACTCTGAATGCAAGAATAAAAAAGCTTGGGATCCAAAGAAAACATTCTTACTGACCAGTCAATTTTTATGCGAATTCACCAAATATGGTGACATTAAATTTCTTCATTTCATCAACTTTCTGATTTACAGCTTTCACCACGATGGCACGTCATTGGCTTTTGTTTTTCAAAACAAAAAAAAATGAAAAGTAAAAACATTGTCATTGTCCATGGTGCATTTGCAGATGGGTCGGGTTATAGAAAGTTATATGAAATCCTTACTGGAAAAGGATTTCTGGTGACCGTTGTTCAAAATCCGCTCACGTCTCTGAGGGATGATGTCCGTTTTAGTTAATTCATCGGTATCACTTGGACAAATAACTATTTTAGATACGGTCGAACTTCAGCATTAATATTAATATCGTTTAATTATAATCATTCCCGCTACTTCATCTCCGGATCATTCTGTACGCAGACTTTCTTCGCCAGCCCGAGCTCATTCAGAGCGAAGGCTGGTTACCGGATTGGCCAATGCGGCTTTTATCGCCTGGAAACTTACACTTGCGAGCGCTATAAATATTGCAATCAATCCTGCCAAAGCAAACATCCACCAGCTTAAAAGAGTCCTGCTTGCGAAATTTTCTATCCATTTATTCATTGCCCACCACGCAATCGGCACTCCGGTAATGATAGCAATAAAAACAAGCTTCACAAAGTCTTTTGAAAGCAAAGTTGCAATCCCGCTTACCGATGCACCCAGTGTTTTTCGAATTCCAATCTCCTTTACTCTTTGTTCTGCTGTAAATGCTGCCAATCCGAATAATCCAAGTGATGAAACAAAAACTGCAATGAGGGCGAACACAAAAATCAATGAGGAGGTTTGCTGATCCCCTTTGTATAATTGATTAAAACTGTCATCCAGGAAATTATATTCAAACGGATCGTCAGGTAAAAAAGTTCTCAAGACTTTTTGAATGTTATGCAAAACGGCGGATTCATTTCCCGGGGCGATACGTACCATGAACAGCTGATACCAGAAGGGCGAAATATAGGCGACCAACGGTCCGGTTTTATTGCGCAGACTCTGATAATTAAAATCCTTTACCACGCCGATAATCTGCCCTTTGTTTCCCTTGAATGTAAAGCGTTGACCAATCACGGGCAGATGAATATTTAATTCTTTTACGGCCGTTTCATTAAGCACAACATTATTTTTATCCATTTCGGTGCCTGGCTGGAACCATCTTCCTTCCTTCATTTCAAGGCCCATGGTCTTTTGATAATCTGCATCTGTCGATAGTTGCCTTATTTTGGGATTAAAAGTAGATTCACGTCCATCCCAGTCGGCATTTCCGGAGGTCATACTTCCAATATCCACGATGGATTGATTCGCGAATGATACATTTTCAATTCCATTTTGTTTTAACAATTCCTGTTTAATGTTCAGCATCAGGTTCATTTTCTTATCCTGGCTCACAGTCAGGGGCAGACGAAACGATAAAACCTGGGTACGGTTGTATCCCGGATCTGACTTTTGTATATACTGCATTTGCTTGTATATAATAATACTTGCTGCAATCAGAATAACGGAAATCGTGAATTGTAAAACCACAAGCCCTTTTCTGAAATTGACATCCTTTACTTTTAATACAGTCAGTCCCCTGAAAACATTTAGCGGCTTAAAAGCAGATAATAATATGGCAGGGTAAATGCTGTTCAGCAGGACAGAAACAGCAAGCGTTGTGCCGATCACTTTCCATAAGTCTGGCGATGTCAATGGCAGTACAAAAGTTTCGGAAGTGATCATATTAAAAAACGGCAAACTAAGCTGAACCAAAATCATCGTGGATATCAGCGCCAAAAAACTGATCAACAACGATTCCGTTATAAACTGGTAAAACAGGTGAAGTCGCTGGGCCCCTATCATCTTTCTTATACTCACTTCTTTAGCTCGTAGGGAAGCCTTTGCTGTTGTGAGGTTTACGTAGTTGATGCAGGCAATTAACAGGAGTAAAAAGCCAAGTACAGTGAATATGTAAACTGTATTCAGGTTTCCATGAATAACAAAAGAACTCTGCAGATCAGTTTCAAAATGCATTTCTTTTAATGGAATACTTCCAATTTGAAGACTTTGATCCTTGTTGTCAGGAAAGAGACTTGTAAGTTTTTTATTTACCGATGCTATGTTTAGCGCCTTCTTTAATTTTACGAAAGTCACGTAATTGTTATTATCCCAGGACTCATCATTTTCCCGGCGGTCCTTATCAAGCAGCAATACTTTTAGTGGGATAAAAGCTTTGAATTGAAAGCTGGAATTTACGGGTGGGTCCCCAACAATAGCTTTAACGACGAAATTCGTGCTATCTATTCGGATAGTTGCGCCCAGCGCATCATGATTGCCAAAATATTTTTTTGCTTCGGATTTTGTGAGGATTACGCTAAACAGATTTGAACCAAAGGAGTTTGCATTGCCTTCTATAAAATCATATTGAAATATGTTAAACCAGTCGTCGTCAACATAAGCACAGTTTTTTTCGTAGACAGGGTTGTTATTTAAGTTGAACACCGGCCAGTTACCCTCGCTTATTCTTGCAATTTTATCAATTTCGGGAATTGCTTTTTTAGCAGCATCTGCCAGTGGCAGAGGCGTGCCTTCCCATACCCATTGATTATTATTCTGACTCTCAGTGAGACGGAATATTTTATCTGCATCAGGGTGATACCTGTCAAAACTCATTTCATTCCGTACCCAAAGTAAAATCAGTACTGCTGCTGTCATTCCGACAGATAGACCGATAATATTTAACCCGCTGGTCGACTTGTTTTTCCATAAACTGCGCCATGCAGATTTTAAATAGTTTGTAAGCATACCTGATTATTTCATGTTTGAGTTGACATACCATCTCAACAGGAATGCCAATGTAAAACTCATTGACTTATACCATCTTAGAAAAGGACTTTAATCAAAATAGATCATTTTCGATACGGAGAATGTGCGATTCTGATACATTTTTATTGTAATTTATAGCCTAAAATTGCATGGATGAAGTCCTGGCTGTTTACTTTTACGCTTGCTCTGTTTCTTATCACGGCCTGTAAGAAGAATAGTCCTTCTTCTACTCCCCCACCGGTCATCAATCTGCCTCCGGAGATTAATGACTTTGACCCTAAGACCGGAGCGCCGGGAACTATCGTTCAAATCTCGGGGCAGCATTTTGATACATTGGCTAATAATCTTTTGGTGGAATTCAATGGCACACCTGCGACGATTTTTTCAACCAATGATCAGATGATGTATGTGTATATTCCACAGGGTGTGACTACAGGAATAATTTCTGTTAAGCGAACCGGTTTGACAGGGGTCAGCAATGACGTTTTTACAGCGCTTAGCGGAAACCAATGGTTGAAGAAAAGCGGTATTCCCGGGCCTGATTCGTCTAATGGACGTTTTGTGGGGATCGGTTTTTCTGTCGGAAATAAAGGATATATGGGTTTGGGAGTTGGACTTGACGAAGTCTTCTATTCAGACCTCTTCCAATATGATCCCGTCTCTGATACCTGGACACAGGAAGCGGACTGCCCGGTGCCATTAGCCGGAGCAATTTGCATGGTCATTAATAATATCGCTTATATTGGTTTGGGACAAACTCAGTTAAGCGTGAATTCGAAAGCATGGTTTGCCTTCGATCCAACAACAAATACCTGGACCAGAAAAGCCGATTACCCGGGTCAAAATCAGAGTCTCGCACTGGGAGTTGCGATCGGAAACATTGGGCTGGCTGGTATGGGCGTCGATAATTTTGGAAATGCATCACCTGAAGTTTGGCTCTATAATCCTGCTACGGATAGCTGGACACAAAAAGCGAACTTTAGCGGTACAGAGATTCCACAATGGTTGGTGGGCTTTTCCCTGGATAACAAGACTGCGTTGGTTGAGGGCACAAATTTTTATGGAAATGGAGCACTTATCAATTATCTGTATCAATATGATCCTGTTGCTGATGCCTGGACAGAAAAACAATCGCGCCCCGGCAGACCTTTGATTCAACCCTGTACAATGGTCATTAATGGAAATGGATATATCATGGGAGGTGGCGAGGAAAATTGGATGTATCAAAGCAGTACCGATGCCTGGACGCAGGTTCCATTCTTATCGCAACGCAAGGGTGGGGCAAGCTTTGTAATTGGAAGTACTGGTTACTTTGGCAATGGTTCCGATATACGCCAGATTCCCGTTACAGATCTCTGGCAATTCAACCCTTAATCTCTTTTCAATAGGCTCTTGCTGATAACTCCACCAACGGTTGGGTCGTAAATCTATAATTTAAATAACTTTAGAAAATGGAAATACTGGTCAGGGCCGGACGCATTGCATTTGGGGTTTGCCTCATTGGCCTGGGTATTCAGGGAATGTTTTATAGTGATTTTGACCCGGTGTTTTTGCCAGACGCTTCTTCATGGCTTCCATTCCACACGATATTGGAATATGTATGGTGTCTGATTCTCATATTATCCGGCCTTTCCATTATTTTGGAAAAAAAGTCCAAGGAAGTATCGCTTGTTTTGGGAGGAATTTTCCTGGTATTATTTTTATTTTGCCAGGTGCCGCATCTCCTGTTCGTTGATCCGTATGGGAAGGCGTTAGGCACCTGGACTAAGGCTTTGAAAGAACTGGCATTCTCAGGAAGTGCTTTTGTTGTTGCAGGATCTTACCCTGCGGCGACTATTCAACCTGCATCACGATTATTTAAACTGCTGCAAAAACTGATTCCTTTTGGCAGGATATTCTTTTCCATCACTATGATTGCCTTTGGCATTGATCACTTCTTATACACTGAGTATGTTGCGCCCCTGGTACCTGCCTGGATCCCTGATCACGTTTTTTGGACATATTTTGCCGGCGCAGCACTTATAGGTTCGGGTGTTGCGATCATTGTAAAGTTCAAATTGAAAATAGTAGCGAGTCTG
>DATHNR010000491.1:0-3264 GCA_035485835.1 Puia sp. | reverse complement strand
CGAAACTTGGATTCGATGTGCGGGAACCTCTCTCTGTGATTCAGGGCGCTGCACTTGCCATTCATTTTCCCGGTTACCATGTTCGCGCGGGAAATGAAGCGGATCTGAATTCCTGCAACCAGTTATGTTATAAGATACATGGTCATGACCGCCGACATGAACTGCCCGGTGCTATCAAAGCAGCAACACTTTCTGTTGTTGAGTATGACGGAATGATCAGCGGTTATACGACCCAGGTAGGTTTTCTGGGGCATACCATCGCTGCAACGAATACCGGGTTGAAAGCACTGATTGGTGCATCTGCGAATTTTTCCGGGCCGGGCTTTCTGCTTCCTTCACGTAATGCAGAAGTGTTACGATGGTGTCTGCAAAACGGCCTGCGTATTATTGAGCCGATGACATTAATGAGTAAGGGATTGTATAACGATCCGGCCGGTGCTTTTCTACCTTCGGTTCTTTACTAAATCAATTGAGCTTTAGCTATATCCAACCATACCGGAGGGCCTTACCCACAAGTTCGCTGGTATTATTAAGCTTTTTCTTGCAAAGCATATTTTTACGATGGGTATCGACAGTCTGCTTGCTAATGTTTAAAATATTGCTGATTTCCTTGCTTAATTTTCCCTCAATTAAAAGTCTGAGCACTTGTTTTTCACGCCTTGTTAAGTCTTCCCTGCTTTGGATATATTTATTGCTTAAATCAACATTATGATATGATGGTTCGCCATCCGTACCTATGAAAGATAGCTCGGGTATGCCCTCCTGTTTCAGGTATGTAATATCCGTATGAGCACCCAGCGATCTAAAGTATCTTCCATTTTCATCATGCTCAAGGAACACACCCTGATAAAGTATTCTTGCATATTCACCATTCATTTTCCTGTAACGAACATCATATCTGATTTTATATTTCATAATTTTTTCTAAAGACAATTTTGAGAAAAAATCCGCAATGCTTTTCCCGAACAACAAAAACCAGGATCGGTCATCGGGATGAAGTTTTGAGTTCAGTAACTGTATATTGAACTCATGTGGATAATAACCCAGAACATTTTCCTCTTCTTTACTTACAAATTCAAAGGCGAGACTTTGGTGGTTTAGGATGAAATAATAAGAATCTCCAACCAGGAAAAAATTCAAAAGCTTATTATAAAAGTCCAGATCCAGTTTCGGCATGCCGGCAGCTGATTCATTGCTTAGCCTTTTCATTACTTTATTGAACTCGAGTTTGAAAAATTCATTCTTCATGAACCGATCGTTTAAAAATGATTATTTGATTTTATCTAATTGATTTAGTCGTAAAAAAGGAAAACCAGGAAACCGTTTAAAATTTTTGGCTTTTCACAGACTACCTCTAAACTGGTAGTTAAAAAATACCTACAAATAGGTATTTTTTTTAAGCTAAATCAAGTTTAATTTCGAATTTAATTGTTCGTACCCGTGTACACCTAAGAGATCTCGTGTCGTTTATCCGATTGTCTCCACAGTTTTTGACTTTAATAGCTCGGCATAATTCCAGGATACCTGGTAATTTATTTTATCAGCGAACCGGCTTTAGCTTTCGCAGTAACATCTTCGCGTTATTAAAATTAGCCTTTTTCCATCACCTTATTAATTAATCAGTTTTTATGAAAAGAAAAAACTACATACGTTTCGCATCAGTAATTTGATTCCGTTAAGTAGAATTCGTTCGCACAATTTTCATCCTGATCATCTGAATTATTTTCTTAAAACCAATCAAACTTTTTTTATGAAAAAACATTTTTATTCAAAGCTTGCGGGAGTTGTCGCAGTCATTTTATTTTTTGCCACATGTAAAAAGAATGATGTCCCTCCCGATTGCATAAAAGGAGGAATGCCTACCGTCAAAGTCTTCGCAACCGGTTTTAATAGTCCACGCGGTTTGAAGTTCGGCCCCGACGGAAATCTATATGTTGCCGAAGCGGGAACGGGCGGATCAAATTCTACTGCCGGCCAGTGCGCCCAGGTTACTTTCCCTGTCGGTCCTTATCTGGGGAGCCTGACGGGTGGACGCGTTTCAAAAGTCAATGCTGACGGCGTTCGGACTACTGTTACAGATCAGCTGCCGTCCAGTGTGGATCAGGAAATCGTGGGAGGTGATTTTCAAGGTGTGGCAGATGTTGCATTCATCGGTAATGATCTTTATGCACTACTTGCAGGAGCGGGTTGTTCACACGGTATTCCATCCTCTTCAACCGGTGTTCCTGTAGTTCCAAATGGTGTTGTTAAAATAAACCACGACGGAAAATGGTCTCTCATAGCAAATTTGAGTATCTACACGATGACCCATCCCACAGCGCATCCTGAACCACACGGAGGAGCGGAACCTGATGGAACTCCGTATGCCATGATCAACGTGGACGGAAATCTTTATGTAACAGAACCAAATCAGGGAGATTTTGTAAAAATTACGCCGGAAGGTGAAATCACAAGAGTAGTAGATATATCAGTCAGTCAGGGACATATCGTTCCCACAGCCGTAACTTTTCTCGACAATAATTTTCTCATAGGCAACCTGGATACTTTCCCTGTAGTCGCCGGAAGATCTGAGATTTACAGAATATCGCCCGATAAAAACGTCGAGCCAATCATATCCGGTTTTACAACCATCCTGGGTGTCGTTCACGATGAATTTGGCAGACTATATATTCTTGAAAATTCAACAGTAAGCGGTATGGGCCCGACTCCGGGTACGGGAGATGTAGTTCGGGTAGACTACACTGGTAAAAAAGAAGTGATTGTATCCGGTCTTTCTCTTCCAACAGGATTGACTTTTGGTCCGGATGGTAAACTTTATATTTCAAATAAGGGATTTGGACCCGGAACTACGGGTGGCGGAGAAATACTGCAGGTTGATTTGGAACATTGTACCGTAGCGAGCCCCGGATTGAATGTAAAGAACTAGAGACATTAACTATGAAACAATTCAGGTGAAGGAGAACTGGGTTATGTGTTATGGGATATGGGATATGGGATATGAGATATGAGATATGAGATATGAGTTCCAACTAATTTAACTCATAGTTCATATCTCATAGTTTATAGCTCATAGCTCAAGTGAAGTCATTCCGAGCGGAGGCTGGTCACAGGACTCGCCATGGCGGATCTCAGTGCCTGGAAACTGACGGTCACCAGTGCAATAAAAATTACGAGGCCACCCGCCAGCGCAAAGATCTTCCAGCTGATGTCGATCCGGTATGGATAATTTTGAAGCCATTTGTTAATCGCATACCATCCGAGGGG
>DATHNR010000490.1:0-9119 GCA_035485835.1 Puia sp. | reverse complement strand
ATCCCGGCTATAATGAAATGTTCACTGGTTATCCCGATCCTGTCTTTATCCCCGACATTCCTGTCTACAACAGGAATACTAACATCTTCGAATACCTGAATGCCAGGAAAGAATACGCCGGTAAAGTTGCCATTTTCAGCTCCTGGAATATTTTCTCAGCTATTTTAAATAAACGAAGAACACACCTTCCGGTAAATAGCGGATATGAAAACCTTCCGGATGATAGTTCCTATAATAATGAAATGATCAATGTTTCACAGGATTTAATTGTTCATAAAAAGAATACGCGGTACGACCTGCTGACATATCTCAGCGCGCGGGAATATATAGAACATAATCAGCCGAAAGTGGTGCTGATCGGATTTGGTGAAACGGATGAATATGCACATGGAAAACGATATGATTTGTATTTGCAGCAGGCAGCAAATGTTGATAAAATGATTGCCGAGCTATGGTACTATGTTCAGACCAATCCATTCTACAGAAATAAAACAACATTTATTATTACGACCGATCACGGCCGCGGTAAAAATCCATCCGCCTGGTATAAGCATGGAATTCTGACGAAAGGATCAGGGGAAGCATGGTTTGCAGTAATCGGACCAGGAATTTCGGGGAAAGGAGAAATTAAATCCGGCCAGCAGAACTATCAGAAACAAATGGCCTCAACAATCGCCAGTTTGCTTGGAGAACAATTTGATTCAGGAAAAAATAATGCAGATCCCATTTTTATACCCATGACAACCGGATACAATACGGCCCTGTTAAGGCAACCCAAATGATCACTTTCATAAAGGTTCAGGCAGCATCCATTCTCGGATCTTTGGCAGACTATCTGATTACGATTATCCTGGTGGAGATCTTTCACTGCTGGTACCTCTATGCAAATCTTACGGGAAATATCTGCGGAGGCAGTTTACAATTTATTCTTAGCAGGAACTGGGTCTTTCATGCAGATAAGGGTAAAACCGGTAATCAGGCTTTTAAATTCATACTTTTTTTTGCAGGGAACATTTTACTTTCAGCCGCAGGTGTTTATTTTTTCACCCACTTTCTCGGCATTAATTATATCATCTCAAAATCGCTTACATCGGTGTTGTTAGGAGTCAGCTATAATTATTTCATGCTGAAGAAATTTGTTTTTGCCTGATCTCTCCGTCGTCTCATCGGTCATCCGTCATCCGTCATCCGTCATCCGTCGTCGGTTGACGCTCATCCGTTATAGGTCATCGATCTATCACTCATTCCGAACGAAGACTATTTACCGGATTTGCATTGGCAGCTTTGACGGCATGCACACTAACCGTTAACAATGCGATGAACGAAGCCAGCATACCTGCCAGTATAAATACCCACCATTCTATACTGACGCGGAAAGCAAAATCCTTCAACCAGCTATTCATAGCGTACCAGGCAATGGGAAAGGCCAGGATAGCTGCGATAACGACCAGCTTGAGAAAATCTTTCGACAGGAGGGTTACAATCCTTCCTACATTGGCACCCAGTACTTTTCTTACACCGATCTCTTTAATTCGCTGGGTAATAGCAAAAGAGGACAGCCCGAACAATCCCAGGCAGGCAATAAAGATCGCAATGCACGCGAAAAATATGTACAGGGTTGCCTGTTTCTGTTCACTCTCATACAGTTTGTCAAAATTCTCATTCAGGAAACTGAATTGAAAGGGTGTTTCGGGTAACATAGTTTTCCATGTTTTTTCCAGGTAGGCAAGCGTCGACGGAATATTATTTCCGGCTATCCGGATCGTAATATTATTATAATATTGCTGCGAAGGAGGATTCATGGTCAGAACAATGGGAACAATTTTCTGATGCATGGATTCAAAATTGAAATCGGCTATCACACCAATAATATGGCCCTTCTGACCACCGTATTTAAAATCTTTTCCGACTGCGTCCTTGGGATTTTTCCATCCTAGCACGTTGATGGAAGATTCATTCAGTACAAAACTTGCCGTGTCGGTGGCAAATTCTCTTGAGAAATTCCTCCCCGCAACTACTTTAATATTGTAAACAGGAATAAAATCATAATCGACATTTACCATCTTGATATCCGTATTTACCGGCCTGAGAGAATCGCCGACCAGTGTAAATGCGCCCTGGGCATCCAATAATCTTCCTGTCGGAATTCTGGACGAACGTCCCATCTCTTTAAAAGCAGTATTATGCAACAGGGTATTGCGGAAAACATCGTATTGCTTATCCACATCATTTCCATAAGGCAAAATAACCTGGTGCTCTTTTTCAAAACCCAGCGATTTATTCTGGATATAATGCAATTGCTGAAAAACGATGGCCGTAGATATGATCAATACAATACTGATGGCAAATTGTGCCACTACCAATACTTTCCTTAGAGAAATGCTGTTTCCCCCGGTTTTAAACAGACCCTTTAATGTTTTTACCGGCTGAAAGGAGGACATAAACAGGGCAGGATAAATTCCCGAAACAATTCCAAGTATAAATGGGGTCAATAATAATGGGACTGCAATTTTCCATTTTAGAAGATCTTGATAAGAGATCTGTTGTCCTGAAATTTTATTGAGCCAGGGTATTGCAAGCGAAGTGAGAAAGAATGCGATGATAGTAGCTAACCAGCAAAGCATAACGGATTCACTGAGAAATTGAAAAATAAGTTCTTTCTTTCTTGCGCCTATCACTTTACGGATTCCAATTTCGCGCGCACGCAGCGCTGATCTTGCAGTGGACAAATTCATATAATTGATACAGGCGATCAATAGTATAAATAAAGCGATGAGGGAAAATATATATACACGGTTGATATCTCCATTTGGTTCGGCTTCGTAATCCATATTTGATCTCAGGTGTATATCCGTTAATTTTTGTAATCCAAGCTTGGTAAATTTTGACGGATTCTGACCATTGTAATCTTTGTGATCCATATGTTTGTCAACAAATTCAGGGAACCGGCCGATCATATTTTTTACCTGGTAATTTTCCGGAAGCAGGAGAAAATTAAAAAAGGAATTGTTGCCCCAGCTTGTACGTAAATTTTCAGCTCCATAAACAGATGTATCATTCAGGGTGGTGAAAGAAACAAGCGCGTCAGGATGCAGGTGGGAATTAGTGGGGAAATCTTTATAAACTCCGGTTACTTTAAGATTGAATTGATTATATGCCCTAATCGTTTTATTCATAGGATCCTCATTTCCAAAATATCTCTTTGCCATATCTTCTGATAACATAACCGTAAACGGATCTGACAGGGCAGTTTTAGGGTTTCCTTCTTTAACTTTCAGGGTAAAAACATCAAACAGGTTATCATCAGCAAAGTATATATTGTTTTCATTGAATAAATTCTCTTTGTATTTAAAGGATGTAATGCCATTTTTTAACATCCTTGTCATTTTCTCTATTTCAGGAAAATCATTGGTGAGATAGGGACCGAAAGCAGGTGCGATGGTGCTAAGGTTGAGAGATATCGACCCGTCCTGGTTATTAAAACTTCTTGTTACCCGGTAAATACGATTTGCATTCTTATTGTATTTGTCATAACTCAGTTCATTCAGAATGAATGCCAGTATCAGCATGCAACAGGTAAGGCCGATAGCGAGTCCAAACAGATTGATGAATGATGTGAACCTGTACTTCATCAGATTCCTGAATGCAATTTTGAAATAACTCCTGATCATATTAATTATTTGATATGGTTAAAATCACATACAACATGCCATGATATAATTAGTTGAATATTACCTACTTATGTTGCTCTTGCTGATCATTGTGTTCGATTCTGAACAATGGTTGTTCTATTTATACAACCAGTGATTGTCCTGTTACCCATATGTTAATAGGCATAATTACAGAATTCTGCGACCACTATTACAAATTGATTTACGTAATTGTAGATTAGATTAAAACAGCAACCTTTTTAAAACGGGTCTGAAAACTAAATTTTAGATTCTCTGTTAGGTGAAGTGCGGTCCCAAATCAAAACATGCGTATTCTTTTATTTTTTTCTATTTTAATTCTTACAGGAATTTCTGTCTTTTCACAGGTTAATAATTCTGCAAATACAAAAAGCAAAATAACGGGATCAGTAAAAGGTACCATCGTAGATACGACCGGTAAACAGGATATGAGTGAAGCGACGGTTTCCGTTAAACCCATTGGTCCGGATTCCACAGATATCCAATTCATGACCACCAATGAAAAAGGATATTTCATTGTAAAAAACCTTCGGCCCGGATCATATCACTTGCTCATCAGTTTTGAAGGGTACCGTCATCTGCGGAGAGATATTACAATCAGTACTACAGATAAGGATATAGATCTGGGTATTCTGAATATGCGTAAGTCCACCGAAATGCTTGAAGAAGTAACCATTGAAAGACCACCGATGGCTATTCATAAAGACACGGTAGAATATAATGCTGGCAGCTTTACAACAAAACCCAATGCGCTGGCGGAAGATCTTCTGAAAAAACTACCCGGTATCCAGGTAGATAAAAACGGAGTCATTACTGCGCAGGGCGAAACGGTAAGTCGTGTACTCGTAAATGGTAAACGCTTTTTCAATGACGATCCAAAACTGGCAACCAGGAATTTTCCACCGGAGATCATAGATAAAATTCAGGTTTTTGATGACCTGAGTGATCAGAGCAAATTCAGCGGCTTCGACGATGGAAACAGGGTAAAGACTATTAATATCATAACTAAAAAAGATAAGCGTCAGGGATATTTTGGAAAACTGGTCGGCGGCGTAGGTACGGATCAGAATTATGATGAAAGCATCAATATGCACCGGTTTGATAATGACCAGCAGATATCATTGCTGGGCCAGGCAAACGATATTAACAAACAAAATTTTACTCCGGATGCTATTACGGGTGGAAGAGGTGGGGGCGGTGGAGGCGCCAGCACTTCAGCGAACTCTTCAGGTGTGACAACCGTTTGGGCCGGAGGTGCAAACTACAGGAATTCATTTGGCCCTAAGACTGATTTCTATGGAAGTTATTTTTTTAACAGCCAGCATATAGCTGTCAGCCAGCAGGACAGTACCATAAAACTTATCACGGGTCAGTCAGGTCAGGACAGTTCCAATACCACATCAGGAAACCAGTCTAACATTCAAAGGCTGCAGACACACCGGATATATATGAATCTGGAACAGAAATATGACAGCAACAATTCGCTTGTGTTCCGTCCTAATCTCACTTTTCAGAAAAGTGATCCTACATCCAATTCCAGCTCAACTACAGTTGACAATCATGGCGCGCCTGTAAATACTTCTATAGGAAACTCCTCCAATTATAATGATGGTTTTAATATCAATGGATCCAATCTTCAGTTCAGACATAGATTCGCCAAGAAATACAGAACCATCTCTCTTGATATCAATGGCACAGCGAATGTAAATCAGGGGTACGGATATAACTATGCCGTAAATGATTTTTATAATCTGGGTACCGTTGATACACTCAATCAGTATATCGTCGATACCATCCATTCATATACGATCAGTCCTACATTGTCATATACGGAACCGGTAGGAAAGAATCAGATCCTGGAATTCAATTATAATTTTAACTACCAGCATAATGTATCTATCAACAATACTTATGATTTTGTCGATTCTTTAAAAGGCTATGAACAATTCGATAGCCTGTTCAGTAACTCCTATAAATTCGTATCCCATGCAAACAGGTTCACGCTGAACTACCGGGTTCAGAATCCCAAGTTCAATTTTTCTGTGGGTTCGGGTGTCCAGTTCACCGGATTCAATAGCCTGAATACTACCAAAGATATCAGTGTGGTACAGAACTATGTGAATCTTACACCCACAGTCAATTTTCAGTATGCCATTTCAAAAACAAAACATTTTCGTTTAAACTATACCGGTAGAACGGGTACTCCTTCTGTAACACAGCTGCAGCCTTTAATTACAACAACAGATCAGATCAATTATCAGGAAGGTAATCCGGACCTCAAACCGCAGTTTACGCATAGCCTGCGAATGTTATATTCATCGTTCGAACCAGGATCTCAGCATGTGGTTTTTGCAACGATCAATGCCAGCACCATCGTAAACGATATACAGTCGGCTGTTTATTACAATTCGAAGGGAGGACAACAAACCACCTATGTAAACCTGAACGGCACTTATAATATTTCGGGATATTTTAATTATGGTTTCCCTCTCAATAAACCTAAATCTAACCTGAACTTTATTACCAATATTACATATGCGCAGAACCAGAACCTGCTGGCACAGGATTCGATTGCTGCGGCCGAAAATAACTACGCGCATGTATATTCGAAAAATACAGGATTGTCAGAAACAATTTCCTGGACTACGAATATCAAGAAGAACTTTGATATGAACTTTAGTACTGTATCTAAATATAGTATCAACAGGAGATCTGGCGCTCCAACAGAAAAAACCAGTACTCAAAATAATCTGAATGCATTTTCCCAGGCCTTCTCCGCAGAATTTACAGCGTATACAAACAATGGATGGCTTATTGCTGCAAATTTCGATTATACATATACGAATAATAATGCTGCAGCATATAACGCAAGTGTACCCCTTCTTAGTCCGAGTATCGCCAAACAGGTTTTTAAAAAGAAGAATGGGGAAATAAGACTGAGTGTATTTGATCTTCTGAACCAGAATACTGCAGTCAGCAAATCGGTCACTTCAAACCTGGAATCCTATACCAGGACCAATACACTCACACGATATGCGATGCTGACCTTCACCTATAATCTGAATAATTTTTCTGACCCCAAACAAAGCAGGATGCCGGGATTCTTCCCGCCAGGTGGCGGAAGGAGAGGAGGAGGATTCGATGGTGGTGGTGGTGGCGGAAGAAACAGGCCTTAATAATCATGAAATGATTTTAACTTAGAGAAATACGATATTTGAACAATATCGAAAATCAGGTCAATGGATAAGGACCCCGATAATTCAACCAAAAAAGAACTTTCCTATACAGTCAAAGTATGGCAAACGACCGCGATCGTATGTCTCACACTGGTTATCATATTGATCGTTCGGGTAGCATTTAATGTATTACTGATGGCTCTGGCCGGTGTACTGATTGCGGTTTATTTTCATGGCCTGGCCGATTTGATTAATCAAAAAACAAAACTGAGCCGAAAGATATCTTTGATTATTTCCATTGGTGGTACGACAATTCTATTTGCGGTCATGACCTGGTTCATCGGTGCAAGAATCCAGAATCAGGTGACAGAACTGAACAATACGCTGCCACAGACAATCAGTACAGTCAAGGCTAAAATGTCAAAAACACCTGTAGGCCAAAAGATACTTGAATATACTTCAGGTAATAATTCTCAAAAATTGATGGATACGGCAACAAGTTTTTTTAGTACCAGCTTTGGAGTTCTGGGCGATTTGTATATTATTTTGTTTCTTGGAGTTTTTTTTACTGCAGATCCATCTCTCTATCAGAATGGAATCATTTTACTTTTACCGGCTCAAAGAAAACCAGTAGGAAGAATCATTTTAAGCCGGATTCGTGTTGCGCTGAAAGGCTGGCTTAAAAGTATGCTGGTATCTATGATCCTTATTTCCATTTTAATTTCTGTAAGTTTAAATATTGTTGGGTTACCGGGTACCACCGTGTTGGGACTCATAACAGGAGTACTTGAAATCATTCCGAATTTCGGACCTGTGATCGCCATGATACCCGGCGTATTGCTTGCCTTTACTATCGGCACAAAAACAGCTGTCATTGTTGCACTGATCTATATCGCTTGTCAAACTATAGTGGCTAGTATTGTAACACCCTTACTTCAAAAGAAGATGATCGATATTCCCCCGGCCCTTACATTGTTGAGCCAGTTAATAATGGGCACTTTATCCGGGATTATGGGAATTATCCTGGCCGTACCCCTGCTGGCAATCCTTATCATTGTCATTGAAGAACTACACGTAAAAAATGGCGCGCTGAATCAATAAGATAGATAACGATTTATGGGGATTAGTTTCTACAGAAAACGAAAAAGCAAGCATCTGATGCTTGCTTTGTTTAAATAGGTAGGAAAAATCAATTGCAAAATCAGGCTTCTCGTCGGATAAATTTCAGAAGGACCAATACAATGGCTATAACCAGAAGCAAATGAATTATTCCGCCTGCTGCATAACCAAAAAAACCAATAGCCCATGCGATAACCAGGATGAGTGCGATGACATACAATAGATTCCCCATGGTTGTGTTTTTAAAATGTTTGAAATGAATATTGTATTCAGTTATATAATCGTGCCAGCTACCCGAAATTCTATTTACTCTTTTTCTTGCCTGCTTTTCCGTACAATGAAACAACCCACCTGCGGGGAAGAAACCGGATAATCGAAGAACTGATTTTAGCCAGGGTGCCGGGAACTATAATTAATTTCTTTTTAAATGTTTTTTTTATTGCGTATTCTCCAACAGTTCCCGGATCCAATGCCATCTTCATTCCAAACCCTCCCAGCTTTGCCTTGGTATCTTTAACGATCTCGGGTTTTGTAAAAACAGGTCCGGGACAAAGACAACTCACACTAATATGTTTATCTTCCAATTGGTACCTTAATGAGTAACTGAAAAAAACCACAGCCGATTTGGTAGCTGAGTACATATTCTTAACCGGGATAGGTGCAAACCCCGCCATGCTTGCAACATTCAGAATATATGAAGGAGCATTTTTCTCCAATAGCGGCAACAATGTGAGACTAAGCGCCATGCAGGATTCAATATTCAGTCTGACCATATAGCGTAACGAATCAAGCGGAAATGATAAATAGTCGTTTGCTCCGCCTAAGCCTGCCACATTGCATAAAACTTTTAAATGAATATTTCTGTCCGTACACCATTTTGCAATTATATATGCGGAGCTGTCAAAACTCAAATCGATGGCTAATATTTCCACACGGATGGGATATTTTGCTTCCAGTTTATTTTTAACAGACTGCAGTGTGTCTAAATGTCTTGCTATTATAATTAGATTATAACCTCTTTTAGCCAGGGCTTCTGAAATGCCATAACCTATTCCTTTGCTTCCCCCTGCAACCAGTGCATAAGGTTTTGAAGAATCCGGTAGGATTGTGAATTCAGTTGTTGATTGTGCATTAC
>DATHNR010000489.1:0-2089 GCA_035485835.1 Puia sp. | reverse complement strand
ACTACCACACTTCCATACTATGAAAGTATTTTGTCTATTTCTTTCAGTTCCTCATCAGTGAAAGCCAGATTATCGAGACACTTTATAGAATCCAGAAGCTGCTGCGTTTTACTTACACCGATGAGAACTGATGTTACGATTTTATGACGTAGCACCCAGGCAAGTGCGAGTTGCGCCAGGGTTTGCCCGCGGCGCTTTGCAATTTCATTCAGTTTTACGGCTTTTGCAATACGATCCGGAGTAATCGCAGATTCTTCAATCGCACCATTTCCCCGATGACTATGTGCCCTTGAATCCTCCGGAATTCCTTTCAGGTATTTATCTGTAAGAAGTCCCTGCGCAAGCGGACTAAAACAAATGCAGCCCACTCCTTCTTCCGTTAGGGTTTGCAGCAATCCATCTTCTATCCATCGATCAAACATGGAATATTTTGGCTGATGTATCAGACAAGGCGTGCCAAGATCCTTCAATATTTTTACAGCTTTTTTTGTTTCTTCCGGATGATAACTCGAGATGCCGACATATAAGGCTTTTCCCTGGCGGACGATTTGGTTCAGGGCGCCCATGGATTCTTCGATGGGTGTTCCGGGATCTGGCCTGTGATGATAAAATATATCAACATATTCCAGTCCAAGTCTCTTAAGACTCTGATCGAGACTCGCAATCAGGTATTTTCTTGATCCAAGATCACCATAAGGTCCGGGCCACATTCCCCAGCCGGCCTTGCTGGAAATGATCAACTCATCGCGATGATCCCTGAAATCCTGTTTAAAGATTCTTCCAAAATTTTCTTCTGCTGAACCAGGAGGAGGTCCGTAATTATTCGCAAGATCAAAATGAGTAATCCCTTTGTCAAATGCGAGACGTAAAATATCGCGTGCAGTTTGCTGATTATCTATATCTCCGAAATTATGCCAGAGCCCCAGGGAAACGGCCGGCAACTGAAGTCCACTGACGCCGCAATGGCGATATTTCATTTTATCGTAACGGTCTTCCCGGAAAGCATATCCCATAATAAATTGTATTGAGCTGCAAAGATGTAGATTTCAATTCAAATAAAAATCCTTGTGCCGGAAAAGCTTTCGCGGAATTCTCTTGGAGTGCAACCTTTTTTCTTTTTAAATATGCGGTTGAAATTTGAAATATTGTTGAACCCGCAATGGTAAGCCACTTCAGCAATTGAATTCGTGGAATCAATCAGAATGCGGCTCGCATGCCCAAGCCTGATTTCAGTTAAACTGTCAATAAATGTATTGCCTGTCCTTTGTCTGAAAAACCTGCTGAATGATACATCCGACATATTCGAAAGTTTGGAAACTTCGGACAAGGTGATTGTCTTGTCAAAATTCCTGTTCATGTAGTCAAATGTTTTCTCAATGCGACGGCTGTTATAAGTAAACTGTTCATTGGTGAAAGCAGAATCAGAAAGGATCCGAAGGTTCCTTGAAATGGAAAGATCGTGCAATATCGAAATGAGTTCTAAAACGGAATCAAATCCATGCTTCTGGTTCAGCTCCGAAATACGGGGTGCAAGTGCCTGTATGGTTTCCCTTGGAAAAAGTATGCCGCGGGAAGATTTGTCAAACATATTCTTAATAAAACTCAGCTGGTTGCGGCGTAACAATTTATCATCAAAAAGATCTTTATGAAATTGAATGGTGATTTCATGAATCTCTTTTGATCTGCACTGGTGATTGAACCAGGCGTGCTGAAGATTCGGTCCTACCAATACCAGCTCCGGATCATCTATCTCTTCCATATGATCGCCTATTACCCTTTTGGCACCTTTGGCACCCCTGATGAAATTAAGTTCGAATTCTTCATGATAATGAAGGGGAAAATCAAATCCTGCCTTTACGCGGGAAAAAAGTGTGAAACAATCATTCTGGGTAAGTGGTGTTATTTCTCTTAATAAATTCTTTTTCATGACTGGTGATTGTCCTGGCAGGTGCATCCATCAACCTATTGATCCCATGGATGGCTGCTAAAGTAAAAAAAGTATTATAGAAATTCTAAAATAATAGCTGAGCTTTAGCTTGGTGATATCTTTGTTGACAGCTGGAAGTTGTTAAATGCTGCTCCGAGCTGC
>DATHNR010000488.1:0-3919 GCA_035485835.1 Puia sp. | reverse complement strand
CTACGCGTGAATGCATGATATCTCCGATGATCGCTACTTTTTTCCCTTCCAGTGATCCGAGTTTTTCTCTTATTGAGAATGCATCCAACAGGGCCTGGGTTGGATGTTCGTTAATTCCATCGCCGGCATTTATGATAGCAGCTGGAATATGTTTTGCCAGGAAATGAGGTGCGCCACTTGCACTATGCCGCATCACAACCATATCCACTTTCATGGAGAGTATATTATTTACAGTATCCAATAAGCTTTCGCCTTTCGAAACCGAAGAGCCGGAGGCAGTAAAATTGATAGTATCAGCCGAAAGCCTTTTTTCTGCCAGTTCAAATGATATTCGTGTCCTTGTGGAATTTTCGTAAAAAAGATTAACAATGGTTACATCACGAAGCGTTGGAACTTTCTTTATTGGCCTTTGAAGAACTTCTTTAAACTGGGTGGCTGTGTCTAAAATAGTCTGAATGTCGGTAGCTTGTAAATCTCGAATGCCAAGAAGATGTTTGGTACTGAGTTGCATTAAAAGGCAAAGTTATATTTTAGAAGTCATATGCCGAAATAAGGCTTAAAGCAAAACCACTTCTTCCTTCCCATCTCTCTCTTTCCATAATACTTTTACTTTTTGTGTTATGATAGTATCTATGGAACGGCCAGCATAATCTGCCTGAATGGGTACTTCACGACTGAAACGGCGGTCAATCAGAATGCAGAGTTCTACTTTCGCCGGTCTTCCGAAAGCGAGCAGGGCATCCATGGCTGCGCGGACTGTTCTGCCGGTATACAAAACATCGTCCACCAGGATAACTGTTTTCTTTTCAATACTGAACGGTATATCAGTATGGTTAAGCGTGTGTAGACCCTGCCGAAAATCGTCCCTGTAAAAAGTAATATCGAGTTTCCCGTAACTGATTTTTTCCGGTGTAATTTGCTGATTAATTTGCTGAACGATTCGATCTGAAAAGAAAATGCCCCTTGGTTGAATTCCAATAATCACCAGATCGTCATATGTCAAATGATTTTCGAGGAGCTGATGGCTCAGTCGCTGAATGGTAATAGCAAGTTCTTTTTCAGTCAGGATCGTCTTCAATAAGAAATTTTTATAAAAATAATAAAACGCTTAGGCTTCCTCCAAAAAAGGATAACCATGACCGGTAGGTGGATCAAATGTTTCTTTGATGGTTCGTGCACTTAACCAACGATAAAGGTTTATAATGGATCCGGCTTTATCATTGGTTCCGCTTCCCCTGGCACCTCCAAATGGCTGTTGACCTACCACAGCACCTGTGGGCTTGTCATTTATATAAAAATTACCCGCAGCGTGACGAAGTCTTTCTGTTGCCAGCTCTATTGCCCCTCGATTCGACGAAATAATTGAACCGGTTAACGCATAATTTGAAGTAGTATCTATCAGATCCATCACCTCTTCAAATTTGTTTTCATCATATACATAAATAGTTAAAACTGGGCCGAATATTTCTTCCTTTAAAGTAACATAATTCGGGTCAGTTGTTTCTATGATGGTCGGATGAATGAAATAACCCTTTGTTTTGTCTGCCAATCCTCCTACAAGAATTTTAGCCAGTGGATCCTTAGAAGCACGATCTATATATCCTTTTATTTTATCAAAACTTCTTTCATCAATAACCGCATTGATGAAATTAGTGAAGTCCTCCACAGTTCCAACCTTCATGGATTTAATAACAGACACTAGTTTTTCTTTTATTTGCGGCGCTAGGTTAGAAGGCAGATAAGCCCTTGATGCGGCAGAACATTTTTGACCCTGGTATTCGAATGCACCTCTGGCTAATGCGGTGACAACCACATCCACCTCAGCTTCTCGATGAACCAGTACAAAATCTTTGCCGCCGGTTTCGCCGACAATGCGCGGATAGCTTCTGTACTTTCCAATATTTTCTCCGATATGTTTCCAGATGGTATTGAATACAGCTGTTGAACCGGTAAAATGTATTCCGGCAAAGTCAGGATGACCAAAACAAATATCTCCAAGTTCAGGTCCATCTGCATAAACAAGATTTATTACACCATCCGGCAGACCTGCTTCCTGCAAAATTTTCATAAATACCCAGGCGCTAAATACTTGCGTGTCTGCTGGTTTCCATACAACCACATTTCCGCACAATGCAGCCGAGGTGGGCAAGTTTCCTCCAATGGCAGTGAAATTAAAAGGAGTAATAGCAAGCACGAAACCTTCCAGTGACCGGTACTCCAGCCGGTTGTGCATGCCCGGAGAACTGATAGGTTGTTGCCTGTATATTTCACTGAGATAATGTATGTTAAACCTAAGAAAATCAATAAGTTCACAAGCGCTGTCAATTTCTGCCTGGTTGGCATTTTTGCTTTGACACAGCATAGTTGCAGCGTTCATGTTTGCCCGATACTTTCCGGCCAGCAGATCCGCGGCTTTCAAAAAAATCGCCGCGCGGTTTTCCCAGTTCATCTTTTCCCATGAAGTTTTTGCTTTTAATGCTGCTTCAACGGAATCTGCCACCTGTTTCCTGCTGGTGCGGTGAAAATAACCAAGCGTATGAGAAAGCTCATGAGGAGGACGCATTTTAATTTTATTATCAGAACGGACTTCTTTCCCTTCAATAATTGCCGGAATATCATGCTCAACAGATTTAAACTCAGCAATGACTTTTTTCAACAATTTTTTTTCGGGCGAGCCCGGAGCATAAGTCTTTACCGGTTCATTTACAGGGAGCGGGTAATTAAAATAACCAAGATTCATTACAAATAGATTTGTCGATAATTTTTGATAGATGACCGTTAAAATAAATTTTTAAACTTCGTCTTCTCACTACCAAACTACCACACTTCCACACTTCCATACTATAGTAATTATGCTGTTTCTTTTTCAGACATCAGGTAAGCCTTAATAAAGCCATCCAATTCACCATCCATGACTGGCTGGATATTTCCAGTCTCATAACCCGTACGATGATCTTTGATCATTTTATAGGGATGAAAAACGTAGGAACGGATCTGAGATCCCCATTCTATTTTTTTCTTATTTGCATTATTGGCATTTTTAATTGCTTCCCGCTTGCGCATTTCTTCTTCATACAAACGGCTTTTGAGCATCGCCATTGCTTTTTCTCGGTTCTCACCCTGCGTTCTGGCCTGCTGGCATTCTACAATAATTCCACTTGGCTTATGAGTAAGTCGTACCGCTGTTTCTACTTTATTTACATTTTGTCCGCCTGCGCCACCACTTCGGAAAAATGCCCATTCAATATCAGCAGGGTTTACCTCAATTTCTATCGTGTCATCTATTAAAGGATAAACATATACGGAAGCGAAAGATGTATGGCGTCTTGCATTACTGTCGAAGGGAGAAATACGAACGAGGCGATGTACACCACTTTCAGCTTTCAGAAATCCATAAGCAAAAGGCCCGTCAAATTGCAGGGTAACACTTTTTATTCCGGCTGATTCTCCATCCTGAAAATCAAGTTCTGAAACGGTCCATCCTTGTTTTTCTCCATACATGCGGTACATCCGCATCAGCATTTCAGCCCAGTCCTGACTTTCAGTACCACCAGCGCCGGAATTAATTTGCAGAACGGCTGGCAGTTCATCTTCTGGTTCATTAAGGGTGGATTTGAATTCAGCCTCATCTAACAAAATAAGCGATTTTTCATAAGCTGCTCTGGTTTCCTCTTCAGACGCTTCGCCCGCTTTCCAGAATTCCAGGAGTACAGCAAAATCCTCTACGGCAGTTTCGACTGCCTGATAAAGTTTCAGCCAATACTCATTTACTTTAATGTTTTTAAGAATGGCTGTGGCCCGCTCATTGTCTTCCCAGAAGCCTGTGCTGCCTGTTAATTGTCTCTCTTCATTAATTTTTATCTGCCGGTTCCCGACGTCAAAGAAACCTCCTCAGTCCACTCAGCCGGGACCTCATATC
>DATHNR010000487.1:0-4680 GCA_035485835.1 Puia sp. | reverse complement strand
ATGTTGGATTCCCAGGAGCTGAACAGCGCCTTCTCCGTTTTCCCCGATAACACCCGTTGCATGCGCTTCGTCGACAATGAGATTTGCACCATATTTTTCGCACACATCGGCCAATTCTGCAAGTGGAGCCATATCTCCGTCCATTGAAAAAACTGATTCCGTAACCACAAAACAATTTTTCCCTTCAGTGGCTGAACGGTTTTGTAATTTTTTTTCGAGCTCATATAAATCATTATGCGCAAAGGAAAATGAATCGGCGAAAGATTGTCGTATTCCGTCACGTATGGAAGCATGGCTGAGTTTATCATATAAAACCAGGTCGCCCCGCTGGGCAATGCATGCCAGTAGCCCAAAATTGGCATCATATCCTGAATTGAAAATAAGTGCCGCAGGAGCATCATGAAACAACGCTATCTCATTTTCAGTTTCTTCAATGAGTTTATAATTCCCCGCCAGTAAACGGGAACCCGTTGATCCATGGGCAAATCGGCTTCCCTGAAGTATTTCTTCAATCAGGCCATGTTTTACAATACCCAGGTAGTCGTTAGAATAATAATCGGCAGAACGTCCTCCGGTACGCAGTGAGCGCAAAGCATAGACCGCCGATCTTTCCTTCAGATTCTGATAAAGAAAATTTTCTTCCATAATTTAGCTGACCAAATATCTCTTTAATTCAGACATTTGCAAAACGCATGAAAGCAACCAAAAACATTCTGGGGTTACAACTGGTTACAGACCCACGATGGGTGGATCTTGCAAACCTTTCAATTGAGGAAATCCTGACTGATCATGCATTCTGCGAACAAAAAGCAGCCACTACCTGCATTTCCCTTATTACAAAATATTCTGACCGGACCAGGCTGGTTTCTGAGCTTGCACCTATTGTTACGGAAGAATGGGGACATTTCCGCATGGTGCTTGCCGAACTGGAAAAAAGAGGACTTAAACTCGGCAGACAAAGAAAAGACGAATACGTAAATCACCTGATTGCCTTTCAAAGAAAAGGTGGTGATTTTGAAGAGAGATTTCTAGATCAATTGTTAACGATGGCAATGATTGAAGCCCGCAGCTGCGAGCGGTTTAAGCGTCTGAGCGAAGGTCTTCCCGATGAGTACCTGCGCAATTTCTACCGGCGATTTATGGAGAGCGAAGCTGGTCACTACCACCTTTTTATTAATCTGGCAGAAACCTACCTGGGTAAGGAGAAAGCAAAGAAGCGCTGGGCTGAATGGTTAACATTCGAAGCAGGATTGATGAAGAACATGGCTGTGAGGGGAGATCGAATACACTGAAGAAAGTATGGGAGTATGGGAATTTAACTAAAATAACTTTCAACCTACACTAACATATCATACTCCCATACTCCCATACTCCCATACTTTCTTGGTCTAATAGTTTCAAAGTGGTTTAAAATGTTCCAGTTCAGCTTCAAAATTCAAAAATGGATATTTCGCTGACAATTCCAGTGTCTTTTCATATTGCTCTTTCAGGAAACGACGGTGGGCTTCAGTTTCCGGGTGAAGAGCCCGGTGCCTTCTTGAAATCTGTAATTTACGGATCTCCTCTGCGAGAAGTTTTGCATCAGTATGAACATAGTGTTCCATAAAATTTTCCACCACATAATTCGTTGCCATATAATTCGGATGAACCAGGTCCTTATCGTAAAAACGATAGTCCCTTAACACATCTATCACAAGCTCATAAGCCGGAAAATAATATGTCCGGTTGAATTTACTCACCAGCTGGTGAGCCACTTCAATGAGCCTCGCCTTACTGCGATTGTTCTCAATGACTCCATCCCGGATATGGCGGACAGGGCTGATGGTAAATACAATTTGCAAACGGGGATTTATATCAAATAGCCTGTGTATTGCTTCATCCAGAACGGCCAGCATTTCTTCTACCGGGAGAAGTCTTTTTGTAAACCATCCGGCGGGGGCCCGGTGACAATTAGCAACAGCTTTTTTCTGCTCTTTCAGATAATATGCAAAGGCGGATCCAAGCGTAATAATCAGCCAATCTGCCTGCTTGAGAAAAGAATGAGCCACCCTCTGCGAATTATTTATTTTGTCAAGGACGATGCGTTGATCAGTATCTGAAAACTGGCCATGGTGTTTCCAGCTTTGCCAGAGTTCATTGTGAAAAAAAAGGTCACCCGGTTGGAACTGATCCGGTTTCAAATAAGAGATCAGGCTGTTGGCAACACTAAGAGGATCAAACAGAATTCCATTTGGATTTTGTAAAACGTCAAATTTCATATCAAGCAAATGCTGACCAATATGTTCCGTAAAACAGGATCCGGTAAGTAAAATCTTTTGAGGATACCTGATTCTTTCGGCAGGTTCGCCAATCTGTATGGGTAGAAAAAAAGGATCCAATGTGAAGATTTAAAATATTTCGCTGGCAAGCTGTCTGCAATTTTCCAAGGCAGATTCATCCAGCACAGGCAAAACGTTTTTTTTCCTAAAGTATACAATCATGGCCAGGCTATCCATATTACCAACCAATTCATCTCCAGCCATAGGGCAACCCCCTATTCCATTCAGGGCTCCGTCAAATCGTCTGCAACCCGCACTGAAAGCAGCTTCCAGTTTTTCAATACTATTTTCTCTGCGGGAATGAAGGTGTACACCTGATTCTATTGCAGGAAATTCAGAGATCAATGATTTTGTTAGTTCTTGTACCTGGGCCGGACTGGCAACACCCACCGTATCCGCCAGTGAAATAACTTTGACACCCATTTTAACCAATTGTCTTATCCAGTCCATGGCAATCTCCGGCGACCATTCATCGCCATATGGATTTCCGAAGGCCATTGAAATATATACTACCAGCCGTTTATCCTTTTGCCTGCAAATTTCGAGAATATCCAAAACAGTCATCAGGGAAGTTTTGATTGATGAGTTGGTATTTCGTCTTTGAAAAGTTTCCGAAATGGAAAATGGAAAACCAATGTCTTTAATATGGGAATAAGTGGATGCTTCTGCAGCCCCCCGGGTATTTGCTACTATGGCGAGCAACCTGGTTTTTGAATGCAAAGGTTTGATATGTGCGATTACATTTTTAGTATCAGCCATCTGGGGAATGGCTTTGGCAGACACAAAACTTCCGAAATCAAGGCTGTCGAAACCAACCCTGAGAAGTTCATTCAGATAAACAATCTTTTTCTCTGTTGGAATAAAATGAGGCCAGCCTTGCATGGCATCCCGCGGGCATTCTACCAGTTTAACCAAATCTGATTTGATTTCCTCCGCCATCATTATGCGAAACTAAATCAAATCAGGTATCAAAAGTCAAAATGTTCTGATCCTGGATTCTACTTTCTCACGTAATAAATTGAAAAAATTTGTCCGCACTTTTTCGCTGGTATTGCTGATCAGGGTTGATTTACGCATAATATTCAGAAAATGCTGATAGGTATATTCAGAAAATACGGGATCTCTTGTTGTAATAATATTTAGTACGGTGTGATTAATATATACCGTTTTGGTATCGTTCAAAACCACCAGGATACAGTTATCTCCCAGGATGAACTCGTTATAATAAAGTCTGAATGACTGACTGGATGCATTGGGTTTTCCGCCATATGGGAATTTAACACCTGCCTCTGCCTGTTTTTCCAAATGATTGAGCATTGCAAGGAATTCATTATACAGACCCAGTGCATATTCTTCCGAAGGCAGGATCTTACTCTGTCGATAATAATCAATTTGTCTCAATGTGGCATTCATACTGTCATCATTCCATATTTCGACAGAAGGAAATTTATTATAGGCTTCAATCATTTTGTTCGTGATCTTATATATATTTTCCCTTAGAGATTCCAGCAATATGATCTCCCTGCCCTCAAAAGGATACTGGAGAATGGTTTTCATCCAGAAAAATATTTTGAATACAGTGAGTTCGTGAAAGCCAAAACAATGGAAAATAAACATATCCTTTCCCTGCCAGTAAAATTCTCTTTTTTCAAAAGTGTTAAAATAATTCGCCTGGGCAAGAAGATGTTCCAGGTACTTTTCAATACCGAAATTCGAATTATCGGAGAGGGGCCCGCTAAATAAATAGGAATCATTCTTCAAATGAAAAAGCTGATCCATCGAGATATGATACTTTGAACAAAGCACACTGATCTCCTCAAAGGTCAATGGCTTCTCTCCCCGGATTCTTCTGTAAGCACTGTCGTTGCTGATATTTAGGAGTTCGGCTACTTCATCTACCAGGGATAGATGGCCAGCCAGGTTTGATTTGATATGTTGAAAAAATACCTGCTGAACATCTGGCTTGTCCATTGATTCGTTGTTTTGTGGTTAATTCTTAAATCCTTTCAGCTTTGGCTAAACCCTTCAAAATAAATATACCCCAATTTTTTTCAATAAAAAACAGGTTTTTGCTAAGAAGGGCTTCCAGACAGGGATTCCAGAGGCCGCACATCTTTATCAGTATATAATTATTAATCGGAATTTTAAATCCGGTGGAAACAGTTTATTTGTGCAGTTTATCTGTCAGCCATTCTTTTCTTCATGGCTTCATATAAAATTATTCCTGCAGCAACAGAAACGTTAAAAGAATCAAAATTTCCAGCCATGGGGATGGCAAATCTTTCATCTGCTGCCTTATTCAAATATGGCTGAAGACCCTTGTCTTCGCTTCCCATCATGAGGCAACAGGGTAAATCGAGAT
>DATHNR010000486.1:0-4077 GCA_035485835.1 Puia sp. | reverse complement strand
CCGTATTTACTTTCATAATACCGATAATGGGTCCAAAGGATTCTTCTTTCATCACCTGCATATCGTGGGTAACGTCGACTAAGATCGTTGGTTCAAAGTAATTTCCCTTCCTGTTCATGCGTTTTCCCCCTAATAATAGCCTCGCGCCTTTCGCCAGCGCATCAGCCACCTGGTTTTCCAAAATATTTATCTGGGCCTTCCTCGTCAGTGGGCCAAAATAAACACCTGGTTCAGTTGGTTCACCAATTTTCCAGGAGGCAACTTCTTTGACGAATTCCCTGATATATTCATCATAAACTGATTCATGTACATAAATCCTTTCAACGGAACAACAACTCTGACCGTTATTATAAAATGCCCCGTCTGCTGTTGCGGCAGCAACCTGTTTTATATCAGCAACATCATCCGAAACATATAATGGATCCTTTCCGCCCATCTCAAGTTGGGTTGGAACCATTTTAAGGGCGGTTTTTTCATAAATATATTTTCCTGTTTTATAGGATCCCGTAAAGAAATATCCGTCAAAAGGGATCTTTAAAAGTAATTCTCCCACCTCTTTGCCACCAATTGCAACATGGAAAATATTTTCAGGAAGACCTGCCTGCTTCAGTAATTTTTCGATTTCCAATCCTGTCAGCAGGGAGAATTCAGAAGGCTTATACATGACGGCATTGCCTGCCAGGAGTGCCGGAACAAAAACATTTATTCCTACAAGCCAGGGGTAATTCCACGCAGAAATATTGCAAATAACACCCAGCGGATCATATGAAATATTTTCTTCCAATCCCTGTTCCTTTATCATCTGCTCACTGCCAAGATATTTTTCCGCGTTTTCTGTGAGCCATTTTATTCTTGTTCTCGCACCATTAATCTCATTACGACTTTGCTGCAATGGTTTCCCGACTTCAGAGGTCAGTAAGGAAGCAATTGATTCGATCTGGTTGTGCAAAGAATCAGAAAAATTTTGAATAATTTTTACTCTGTGAGATAAATCTGAAACTGACCATTCCTTTTGCGATTCCTTCAGCAACTGGTATTTCGTATGGAGGGTTTCAACTGTATCTTCCTGTATCTCACGGATTATTTCATCTGTGGACGGATTGATAATTTTCATACTGAAAAATATATTTTAATAAAACTAGAGCGCTTTTAAATAGAGCTTTTTAAAATCTTCACGGCTTACAGGTTTCGGATTATTCGGATGTGCAAAATCTGCGATTGCTAAATCAGCCAGCGTTTCAATATGTTCCGGATGAACGCCAATCGCACTGAGTTTTCGAGGAATATTTATTTTAATATTTAAATCAAAAAGATAGTTGACAACGGCTTCTCCTGATTCGTTTTCCAGGTTCAGTGCCCGGGCAATTTGTTTAAACTTATTTTCAAATCCTTCAATATTAAATTCCATGCCATATGGTATATTAACAGCATTCGCCAGGCCATGGTGAGTATCCAGTAATGAAGAAAGCGGATGCGCAAGCGAATGCACTACACCCAGTCCCTTTTGAAACGCGACTGCACCCATTAAAGATGCGATCAGCATACGGCTCCTCGATTCCAGGTCCGGATGGTTAACTGCTTTCTCAAGTGAATTGTGAATTAAAGTAATGGCTTGCAGTGCAATGCCATCGCACATGGGATGAAACATATTCACCAGGAAGGCTTCCATATTATGAGTGAGCGCATCCATGCCGGTAGCAGCCGTAACAAAAGGAGGCAGTTCCATGGTAAGCAAAGGATCCGCAAAAACGATCCGTGCCAGTAGTTTGGGAGAAAAGAGAATTTTCTTCTGGTGTGTTTCATCATCAGAAATAATAGCGCTTCTTCCGACTTCACTTCCGGTACCTGCTGTTGTAGGTATCGTTATAAAATGAGGCATTTCATTCGTCACAAACACATCACCGCCTTTCAGATCATCATATTTAAAGAGATCTTCGCGATGATTTATACGAAGTGTTATGGCCCTTGCAACATCCAGCGCTGCGCCACCACCAATTCCGACAATGGAATCCCTTCTTCCTGCATCGAATACTTCAGTGCCCCGGTAAACATCCGACTTGACGGGATTTTTATGAATTTCATGAAATACTTCAACCGAAATATGTAATTTCTCCAGGTCCTTAATAATTTCTTTAAAAAAATCCAGCTTGGCAACCGTAGGATCAGAAACAATAAGAGGCCGGATTAATCCATTTTTTTTCAGGTAAGGGCCCAATTCATTACTTGCTGCCGCACCGAACCTGATGACAGTAGGAAAATTATACTGAACAATTTTATTAAAATTCATTGTAAGGAAGATTGGTATCTCTAAATGATCTCGAAATATCTTTTCAGTTCCCAGTCGGTCACCGTTTTTAAATGCTGCCTCCATTCCCATTCGCGGGTGCAGGTAAAATGATCCACAAATCCATCTCCAAGAATTTCTCTTGCTGCAGCAGACTGTTTCATCAACTTTGTAGCTTCATACAATGTTGAGGGCAACCGGCCATTAGAATGATCCAGGTATCCATTTCCGGATACTGCTGCCTGTTTCAATTCTAATTTATTTTTTATCCCATAAAGGCCTGCTGCAAGCGCAGCAGTCATGGCCAGGTAGGGATTCGTATCTGCACCTATTACGCGGGTTTCGAGCCTGCAGGATATTTTGCTGCCGTTTAAAACACGTAGCGCTACGGTACGGTTATCAATTCCCCAGGTCAGTGTTGTGGGTGCCCATGCTCCTTCAACCAAACGTTTATAACTATTGATGGTTGGCGCAAACATAGGTAAGAGCTGAGGAATTAATAACAATTGCCCGGCCAGATATTGTTTCATAATTCCGCTCATTTTCAGTGGGTCTTCTTCATCATAAAAAAGATTTTTCTTTTTTTCTGGATCCCATAAACTTTGATGAACATGACCGCCACAGCCCGGAAGGGACTCGTTCACTTTTGCCATAAACGTGGCCATGATGCCGTGTTTATATGCAATTTCTTTCACGGCTGTTTTGAATAATACTGCCCTGTCTCCTGCTTCCAGAATTCCTGAATATTTAATGGCTGCTTCGTACGTACCCGGTCCGGTTTCTGTATGAAGCCCTTCAATGGGAATATCAAACTGTGTAAGCAGCGCAAAAAGATCTGTGATAAAAGGATTTCGTAAACTACTTCTCAAAATAGAATAACCGAACATGCCGGGTGTGATGGGGCGCAGGTTTCTGAACTGCTTTTCATGAATACTTTGCGGAGTCTCCTCAAAATTGTACCATTCAAATTCCTGAGAAAAACTGGGGAGAAATCCGGAAGATTCCGCAGCAGCAAGGGCTTTTTTCAGAAGCTGTCTCGGGCAGACATGCGGAGTATTTTCTTTCAGGATCAGTTCACCAAGAAAAAACGGAACCCCGTTTTCCCAGGGAATTTTTCTGAATGTCGATAAATCCAATCGGGCAGCTGCATCCGGATAACCGGTGTGCCAGCCGGTATATGAAACATTATCATAGGCTGCGTCTGCAGCATCCCATCCAAAAATGACATCGCAGAAACTTGTTCCGGTATCCATGATGGAAAGAAATTTTTCAGAGGAAATATATTTTCCCCGCAAAATTCCGTCAATATCCGTAATTGCAATTTTTACTTTACCCGAATCGTGATTTTTTATATAGGGAAGAATTTCTTTAATATCCATACTATAAATTTTAAATGGTTCCCTGTTTTTTAAGCAGTTTAAAGAATCCGTACGATAAGGCCATCAGTAAAATATAAAATAACGCTAAATTTAAATTGTAGACTACCATGGCTGCAATTGAAATGACCGCAATAACCAATGCTGTGATAGGGAAAAGCGGATACATCGGCACATGAAAAGGCCGACTCAGCGTCGGTTCTTTTCTTCTGAGACGGAGCATGGAGACCATAGAAAGTATATAAAGGGTCAGGGCACCAAATACTGAAATTGTAATGATCTGATCCGTTTTTCCGGAAAGCAGCGCAAGCATACCCAATATCATATTGACCAGCAGCGCATTGGCCGGTGTTTTAAAACCGGTATGAATTTTACCCAGATAAGCCGGGGCAAATTTTACTTTTCCGAATTCATAGG
>DATHNR010000485.1:0-2966 GCA_035485835.1 Puia sp. | reverse complement strand
AGAAAGGGGACAGGCTTGGGTTGCATAGGGCTTGGTCCAAATGTCAGACATGGTTTGACTCCTTTCCAGGGAATGGCCGGCTGCGGCGCTTTCCAACGGAGATCCCCAACCGGAGGCGCTGCAAATGGAATTCCTTTGTATGCCGTTACCCCTGTATTTTCATTATAAAAACCATTTATCAGGCCAGTTTCAATTTGTACAGCCCTAAGCGTTAAGCCTTCCTCGTTAGGCGTTGAGCGTTCCGCGTTAGGCGTGTTAATATTAGTGACTAAAACAAGCAGGAAAAGCGCTTTCTTCATATATCCATATAAAAGTACTATCTTTGTATTTCTGTATGTTATTGCTTTTACTGCGTTTTCTTCTGTGTCCTATTTTCCGCAGAGTTTCCCCAGATCAGTATAACGTAAGGCAGGTAAAGTACCCTATTTACAGCGGTAGCCTTACCACATTTTTTATTTAATATTTAATAAATTGTTATTCTCAGAATTGGGACTCATTGAGCCCTTACAAAAAGCTGTAGCCCACGAAGGCTACAAAACCCCCACACCCATTCAGGAACAAGCCATACCCGTCGTTTTAGCCGGAAGGGATATTTTGGGTTGTGCTCAGACAGGCACCGGAAAGACCGCCTCTTTCGTGCTGCCTTTATTACAACGGATGCATGAACAGAAAATGTCATCTGGCGTGAGCGGTCATCAGTTAAAAGCTTTGATTTTAACGCCTACCCGCGAACTCGCCACACAGATTCATGAATCCATAGAAACTTATGGAAGGTTTTTAAGATTGAAATCCGTAGTGATTTTTGGTGGTGTTTCACAATCCAGGCAGGTATCGGATTTACGTCGTGGTTGCGATTTTATCGTGGCAACGCCCGGCAGGCTGATGGATCTGATGAATCAGAATTATATTGTTCTGAATGGCATTGAGTATTTTGTTCTGGATGAAGCGGATCGCATGCTCGACATGGGATTCGTTCACGAAGTAAAAAGAATCATTGCCAGGCTACCCAGAAAAAGACAGACACTTTTTTTCTCAGCGACCATGCCTCCGGCCATTCAGTCCCTGGTGAAGGAAATATTAACCAACCCGGTTGCTATTACCGTAACACCTGAATCCACCACGGCAGAACTGGTTGATCAGAAGTTATATTATGTTCAGAAGAATGAAAAACGCGCTCTTCTTCATCATTTGCTGAAATCAAGCCCGCGCGAAAGTGTGCTGGTATTTACCAGAACAAAACATGGTGCTGATCGTGTTGCCCGTGATTTAAATCATGCAGGCTTTAATGCAACGGCCATCCATGGCGATAAAACACAACAGGCACGTGAACGTTCCCTTCAGGGATTTAAAGATGGGAAAATGCAGATACTCGTGGCAACTGATATTGCCGCCCGTGGTATTGATATTGACGATCTGGCCCTGGTAGTGAATTTTGATCTGCCGAATATTCCCGAATCCTATGTTCACCGGATCGGAAGAACCGGTCGTGCGGGTTCATTTGGTAAAGCCATTTCATTCTGTGATTTTGAAGAAAAAATCTATCTGAAAGATATTCAGAAATTTATCGGTCAAACCGTTCCTGTAGAAAGTAATCATCCATTTCATGTAGCTTTGATGGAACCATTAACCGTTGCCAGCAGTGCTTCGTCTTCCGGACGCAGTATGGGAGGTGGCAAACGATATGGCAGAAAATTTTCTCAGCGCTAATTTTTTTAAGTGAATAAAATCCGCGTAATCATTACCGGAGTAACCGGCATGGTGGGAGAGGGGGTGCTGCAAGAGTGCCTTCTTTCACCTGATGTCGAAAAAGTGCTGGTCGTTTCCCGCCGGCCGTATGGAATCACCCATCCGAAACTTTCGGAAATTATTATCCAGGATTTTTTTGATCTGAGTTCCATTGAATCCTCCGTCCGTGGTTATGATGCCTGTTTCTTTTGTCTGGGCGTTTCTTCTGTAGGCATGAAAAAAGATCTTTACATAAAAATGACGTATGATCTTACCATTGGATTTGCAAAAGTTCTCTCGAAACAAAATGATAACATGAGTTTTTGTTATGTCTCTGGTGCTGGAACCGATTCCACTGAAAAGGGAAGACTGCACTGGGCCCGTGTAAAAGGCAAAACAGAAAACGATTTACAAAAGCTTGGCTTCAAACATGTCTATCTTTTCCGTCCCGGAATGCTCAAGCCCACTAAAGGAGCAAAAAATGTCCTGCCTTACTATCAATGGTTTAAATGGCTGGTTCCTGTTATTGAAATACTCTCGCCTTCATCCATCTGCAGCCTTGCACAACTCGGACAGGCAATGATTCATCTTGTCACCAGAGGATACACAAAAAATATTATAGAGGTGAATGATATAAAAAAACTTAGCACCTAATTTTAAATAATGTGGCGAATAAGGGATTGTAAAAATGAGGGATTGTGGAAGTGAAATAAGGAAATGATAATTTGGAAATTATCAATTATACAGTCATCCGTTCCCGCACATGCGGGATCAACCGTTATACATTATTCCCCCGCCGGTTCCCACAACTCAATCTTATTTCCTTCAGGATCCATTATGTGAACAAACTTTCCATATTCAGATGCTTCAATTTTGTCTACTATAGTTACGTTTTCCTTTCTTAATTCTTCAACCAATGCTTCTAAATTCTCTACTCTGTAGTTTATCATAAAATCCTTTGTTGAAGGCTCGAAATATTTTGTGCTTTCCTTAAAAGGATTCCACTGCGTAAGTCCCTTTTTAGTACTATCATCAAGCTGCCGCCACTCAAAGCTTGTTCCATAGGGGGTTGTGTCAAACCCAAGATGTGTTTTATACCATTCATTAATGGCTTTCGGGTCTTTGGCTTTGAAGAAAATACCTCCTATACCGGTTACTTTTTTCATTTTTGAATTTTTTTTGTTGGATATGATAGTCTTAAAGGTGAAACCTAACAGAAACGAAGTGGCTATGAGCATCAG
>DATHNR010000484.1:0-2083 GCA_035485835.1 Puia sp. | reverse complement strand
AGGATGGAATATTGCACAGATAATGCAGCCATGATCGCGATCACGGGATATTATAAATACCTGGATCGGGCTTTTTCTCCCCTTTCTGCTACTGTGACTGCCCGTGCCGGCTGGTAAAATCCTATTATGCCCAATTCTTATTTCAGGTTTAAACGGTTTACTATTCAGCAGGACAGGTCCATAATGAAAGTATGCACCGATTCCTGCATTCTTGGTGCATGGACTGCAAAACGTTTGCATGGAGAAAAAATAATTCTGGATATAGGCACTGGAACAGGGCTGCTTGCGATCATGCTGGCACAAAATTCAAATGCGACGATTGGCTGCATCGAACTGGACCATGATTCTTTTAAACAGGCCGAAGAAAATATACAGCAAAGTCCCTGGTCTGATCGAATCCATCTTATTGAAGGTGACGCGCGCCATTATTCTTTTCAGGCTAAATATAATTTCATTATTGCCAATCCGCCGTTTTATGAGTCTGATCTTCGTTCGCCGAAAGAAAAAAAGAATAAGGCCAGACACGAGGAATCATTGACGCTGGATGAATTGATAATAGTAATCCGCTCTTGTCTGCTAAACGACGGCGTATTCAGTATCCTCCTGCCCTTTCACCGGACAGATTACTTCGAAAAACTCGCATCCGCACATGGATTTTTTCATCATGAAAAATTAACTGTCCGCCAAACACCCGGCCATCCTCCATTCCGCAGTATATCTCTTTATGGAACCAAAAAGCCCGAAGACGTTATTTTGAATGAATTGATCATTAAAAATGAAGAAGGAAAAAATAGTATCGAATTTTCTGAACTGATGAAAGACTATTATGGTTGACGGATGGTCTTATACTACTACTCTTCCACATTACCACACTATGTATTTACATAATGTTGCAAATACTTATACCCTTCTGTAATAAACCCTTCCCGCACAATGGTCGCTCTTTCAATAACTACCGATCCTTCTTTAAACAGATCTTCAAGAACATATTTGATCAGTTGTTCGCCGAAATAACGTGATGCATCACGGGGAAGTTCATTGGGCAGATTTCCAACAGCCATGATATCAATGGAATCATCCATATAAGCTGCGGTGCGTTCACGAGTTTTTTTATTCACGCCATAAACGGGAGTTTCCATGGTTCCGTCGCCCAGATTACATGGCACTGATCCATTGATATCATCAGTAACATCTGCAATGGTCCTGATTCTGAATCGCGGAGATAATAGATCTTCCCACTCAAATAATCGCGGCATGCGGGGATCCCAGTATATTCCATTCAACAATAAATCGGAACTTTCTGCATATGGTATAAAAAGACATTCATAGGATTCAGGATTCCCATGAAATTCTTCACGATTGTAATTTTTGTTTTTTTTATGCCTGTAGAGCAATGATCCCTTTAATTGCGTAAATACCGGATAGGTGAAATTCCTGGAGAGATATTCATCCGGTTCAATTTCAATAATTCCCAAAAGATTCATGACTTCCAGCAATCCATGTGCTACTCTTCCTGATCCGGTTATCACAACTTTCAGGTTTGGAAGCCTGATCCCGAAATATCCATGAATGAGCTGGCGGAAACTGGGTTGCTTATAAACCCTGGGAAGTTCATATTGTTTAGTCCTGATTCCATAAGCCAGCATTCCGTTATGTGCGCCTACGATACCGGCGAAAAAACCAAATCCAAGAATTCGCTGTCCATCTTCATGTTCCATACATTCATAATCAATCAGGGTAATCTTTTTATCCAGGATCGCCTGGAATAAAGACCGGTTATAAGGCTGCATTTTTTTTGTATGCGAAAACAAAAGGTATTTTTTCCCGGGAATGAGTTTATCCGATTGCACTTCTTTTATTCCAAACAGGAAATCACAATCGCTGACGTCTTCCGTGATTAACACGCCTGCCATTTCATATTCCTTATCTGTGTAACAGCGGTCTTTCGAAGGCTGTGCAAATATTTTAAGGGAAGGGAAATTTTTCTGCAGCCATTTGCATTGCGAAGGAATAAGTGCAACCCTGTTATCCGCCGGAATCTTCGTCTCCCGGATCAAGCCAATACGGATCATGTTACCTGTTT
>DATHNR010000483.1:0-3688 GCA_035485835.1 Puia sp. | reverse complement strand
CCTGCAATTACCGGTCATCATAGCCAATGACGCGAATTGTTTTGCCCTTGCAGAAGCAACCTGGGGAGGAGTAAAAAAAGCCTCACCCCGTGCGAGAATAGTATTTGGTATTATCCTTGGAACGGGTGTCGGAGGCGGACTTGTAATTGATGGAAAAATTTGGGAAGGGCATCATGGAATTGCCGGGGAGTGGGGACATAATTTTCTGGATGAGTCTGGCGGTCCCTGCTATTGTGGCAAAACGGGATGCGTTGAGAAAATAATATCCGGACCATCATTGCAAAAATTTTATGAATCTATTTCCGGATCTAAAAAATCATTGAAGGATATTGTTTTGCAAAAGGATAAGGATCCTTATGCACGTCACACACTTGATCGTCTTACCCACTTCTTTGGAAAAGCTGTTTCTTCTATCACAAATATGCTGGATCCGGATATTATTGTAATTGGAGGTGGTGTTGGAAATATTGATGAAATTTATACTGAGGGTGTTAAGAGTCTTAAACATTTTATATTTAATAATTACTGTACGGTACCGGTTATTCGCCCTGAATTAGGAGATAGTGCGGGCGTATTTGGTGCTGCTGCATTAACCCAGAATCATTAATTCAATAAAAGCCTTTAGCCTTACGCTTTAAGCCTTAAGCTTAATAATATGAAATTCAGGAATTTTAAAATGGTCAGCTATGTTGTTTATGGGAGGGGAAGCTTTAATCAGCTTGATGAAATATTGGCACCCCATAGAAATGAAAATTCACCTATGGTTTTTCTGGTGGATCATTTTTTTGAGAATAAACCACTTGTGAACCGAATTCCCCTCCGGTCTTCAGATAAAATTATTTTTGCTGATGTAAGTTCTGAGCCAAAAACAAAACAGGTTGATGGATTATCGAATCAGCTAAAGCAGGAATTTGGAACCATCGGCGGCATCATTGGTATCGGCGGCGGCTCCGTCATGGACCTGGCCAAAGCCGTTTCCCTGATGATGAACAATCCCGGCTCTTCAGCCGATTACCAGGGATGGGACCTTGTAAAATATCCTGGTGTTTATAAAGCAGGAATACCCACTTTAAGTGGTACAGGTGCGGAAGTTTCTCGCACTACTGTATTAACAGGACCTACGCGCAAATTGGGAATGAATTCCGATTTTACACCCTTCGATCAAATTGTACTTGATCCTGAACTGACAACAAATGTTCCTGTGAATCAACGTTTCTACACCGGGATGGATTGTTATATACATTGTATCGAAAGTCTTACTGGTACTTTTCTAAATGAATTCAGCAAATCTTATGGCGAGAAAGCTCTTAACCTTTGCCAGGAAGTATTTCTTGGAGAAGAAGAGTGGGGCCCTGAACAGGATGACAAACTCATGATGGCGTCTTATGCAGGTGGAATGAGTATTGCTTATTCACAAGTTGGAATTGCTCACGCCGTAAGTTACGGTTTAGGATACCTGTTAGGTACCCGTCATGGGATAGGAAATTGTATTGTTTTCGATAAGCTGGGCGAATACTATCCGGAAGGCGTAAGAGAATTCAAACAAATGGTGAAAAAAAATAAAATTGAAATTCCTCAGCATATTACAAAGGGACTTACCGATGAACAATTTGATACCATGATCGACGTTTCGCTCGGTATGAAGCCCCTATGGGAAAATGCCCTGGGTTCTGACTGGGAAAAAATTATGACCCGCGTGAAACTGAGGGCTTTGTTTGAGCAACTTTAAAAAGCCTAAAGCATTAAATTCCGAACTCAATGCGAATAGCTTGTATCATAATGGCTCATAAGGGGCCACAACAGATTGAGCGTTTCATAAAAAAATTCAGCGGCCTTCCTTTCGATTTCTATATTCATATAGATAAAAAAATAAACATACAACCATTTGAGTATCTGGATGATTTACCTCAGGTCAATTTTATTACTGACCGGGTCCGTGTTCGATGGGCCTCATACAGTTATATTGTTGCAATCCTTCACTCTTTAAAGATGGTACTTGAAAACCAGATCAGATATGATTTTATAAGTATCATGAGTGGTCAGGATTATCCGATTAAACCAGTAAAAGAGATCTATAATGCAATTGAAAAGAATCCCGGAAAAAATTTTATTTGTTATGATGAAGGGGATGAATGGTGGACCCATGCCATTTCACGCATAAATAAATATCACTTCACTAATTTCGGTTTCCGGGGAAGATACAGACTTCAGTTTTTTATAAATGCCCTCCTGCCAGCTAGGAAATTCCCTTTACCATACAAACTTTATGGCGGACCTAAGGCCATGTGTATGATCCTCTCAAATGAATGCGCCAAATATGTACTTTCTTTTATTGAATCAAATAAAAAACTCAGGCGTTTTATACGGTTTACATGGGGACCGGATGAATTCATAGTTCCCACCATAATCATGAATTCACGATTCAAAGAAACCGTTATAAATAATAATTTTTATTATATCGATTGGTCAAAGGGTGGTGTCAATCCAAAAACACTTTTAACTGAAGATTATCCTTTGTTACTCTCTTCAGACAAAATGCTGGCGAGAAAGTTTGATATGTCCGTGGATTCTGTAATTCTTGATATGCTTGATAAAATGGGTTGATGGTTGCCCGCTGATCGAATGGTTAATCGTTTATTCTATTTCGGAAGTGATTTAAAAACAGCCTCATTAATTGAAACCGGATATTTTTTCTTTAATTCTTCAATCCATTTATTCTCCAGTTCATTCTGATAATCATTAATAACCAAACCACGTGCTTCACTGAAAGTTCTGGGTGAAGGATCTGGATAATCACGTATTATATAAGCGAATTGAACAGGTTTATTTTTATTATCAGGGGATACCGCTTGAAAATACTCCGTAAATCTACTGCCGTCAACAGTAATTCCTTTAGCTGGAATCTGATTTGATTCAAATCGCCCTGAATCTGTCTGTACCTGGCCTCCTAAACTATCAACTATCTTCCTCCAGTTAATAATATTTTTTGATAATGCGCTGCCCAATTTATTAGCTATCGACTGGTTTGAGCTGTTAAAAATAATCACTTCAGCACCAGGTTTCCACCAGTAATTTTTTTCACGGGCTTCAAAATACTTTTTCAATCCTATAGAATCCGCAGTTGACCGGTTCCAAATTTGTCGTTGCATGATTTCAAATAAAAGATTCCCATCACGGAATTCATTTACCTGCGCAGCAAAAGCAGCATTATATTTTTCGAGATGTTGTTTATAATAATCAAAAGCTGTAATCTGGCGGTAACCGTCCAAAATCTCAGCCGGCGTTTTTCCATTCGTTAAATTGGGCGATGATTTTATACTTTTCCTGTATGCTATCCAGTCACCTACAGAATACTTTTTATCCGGAAATTGAAAAAGAACAGAGTTTTCACTTATGCCTGCATTCAAAGAAGGTTTTTTATTTAAGAGGAGGCTATCTGTATAATCCCATAATCGATTTCCTGGTGGAACTAATTCCTTGAACTGCGTTTTTTTCAAAATCGTTTGAAGCATCTGTTTTCTTGAAACAGCAATTCGAGGGTCCGATTTAATTTTTTCCTTCAGCTCATCCAGCGTTTTTTTATCTGCCACGGAGGGAACCGGGATTCTTTTTATTCTTTTGATAATATGATACCCGAATGAAGAAGCAAAAGGTTCACTTATGTCGCCGTCTTTTTTCAAATCATATG
>DATHNR010000482.1:0-7174 GCA_035485835.1 Puia sp. | reverse complement strand
AGTATGGGAGTATGGGAGTATGGGAGTATGGGAGTGAACGTTCAACTCTTAACTTTTGCATCGTTCAGCGTTCAGCGTTAAGCGTTCAGCGTTTAGCGTTAAGCGTTCAGCGTTCAGCGTTAAGCGTTCAGCGTAGAAAAGCCGTTGGGCGTTGCTGAAAACCCGTCTCCGGAACTCCCTTTCTTCACTAGATGAAAATAGGGAAAGAAACTTTGTGGGTTTCCAGCGAACGGCCAACGGCCGGCACGAAAAAATTATTTATGATTTTGGTTTTCCTTGTTCAGCCTGGTATTTCGCATATGCATCCTCCGTCAATACCTCTCCGGTAATTCTTAAAACGATCGGTGTGCTGGCACCCATTACAGAAACAGTAATGGTTTTATTAAAAGGGCCTGGGTTCGCTGCATTGAAACCGGCATTGATTTTATCATCTTTTCCCTTTGGAACCGCACCTTCCGGTTTCACCGGTGTGGTACAACCGCAGGAAGCAACGGCAGTTTCGATTACGATCGGGCCACTGCTAATATTGGTAAAAGTGAAATCATGATTCACAGGTACGTTTTGTTTGATCTTTCCGAAATCATAAGTTAGCGTGGTGAACTTGATTAATCCGGAAGCATCTTTCTGCTGAGCGAATAAAGAGAGAGAGACAATAAAAGCACTTAAAAACAATACTGCTTTTTTCATTTTACTGATTTGTTTGTTTTAAAAATTGTACAGATGCGTTTTCAGGGGCAGCGGTGGCTGGTACTTTGTATACTTCACCGGAAATGATTAACGCTTTGGTTTGACCATTGTTGTAAAAGATGGTAACTGTTTTGTTAAAATGACCTTCTGCATAGGCATTATACCCAACTTTGATGGAAGCAGTTGCACCCGGAGAGATCGCTTCGCGGCTCCATTCGGGTGTTGTACATCCGCAGGATGCCTGAACATTTTCCAGCATCAGAGGTTTGGTTCCTGTATTTACGATTTCAAAAATATGAATCACGGGACGACCCTGGGGAATTTTTCCGAAAGAATAACCGCTTTCTTTTAACTGTAGAATATCTTCTTTAGGATCAGCAGAAGGACCCGATGGTTTTAATATGGTCGACTGGGCATTCAGGGCAAAACCCATGATCAAGCCATAAATTATCAACAATAAAGTCTTTTTCATAGTTTATACAGAATTCTTCATAAAATTACATAGTAAACGTCACCTTTGCCAATAAATTTTAACCCATTATTTAACCGCTTTGCAAGGCCATCCACCACTTAAACGGATGAAATATGGAAAATCTTATTACCAGTGATCATCTTGCCCTGGAGAATCTCTCCTACGACCTTTTCCGCAAGGAAGTACTGAAAGATTACCGCCTTGTTTGTGAAAGCCGCGAAGCAAGTCTGCTGGGACGTAAAGAAGTCCTTACCGGTAAGGCAAAATTCGGCATTTTCGGCGATGGCAAAGAAGTTCCACAGGTAGCGGCAGCTAAATTTTTCAGGCCTGGTGATTTTTATGCTGGTTATTACCGTGATCAGACACTGGGGTTCGCACTTGGCATTTCCAACATTGAAGAATTTTTTTCCCAATTATATGCAGACCCTGATATTAATCATGATCCGCACAGTGCAGGCAGGAATATGAATTCACATTTTTCTTCTCCGCTTGTAGGGGAAGATGGTGAATTCCTTGACCTCGTAAACCGAAAAAATTTTACGGCTGGTCTGGCTCCAACTGCCGCACATATACCCCGTTCCCTCGGACTGGCTTATGCATCCAAGGCTTTCCGGCAGATCCGGGAACTGAGCGACCTGCATGACCTTTCTGTTAATGGTAATGAAATTTGTTTCTGCACCATCGGCGATGCTTCCACGAGTGAAGGTCATTTTTGGGAAATCATTAATGCAGCAGGAGTGTTACAGGTTCCCCTGGCAATTTTTGTATGGGACGATGGATACGGTATATCTGTACCAGTGAAATACCAGACTACCAAGGGTTCAATTTCAGAAGCCTTAAGGGGCTTTCAGAAAGAAGAAGGTACCAATGGAATTGACATTTACAAAGTAAAAGCCTGGGATTATGCCGGCATGTGCGAAACTTTTGAAGCAGGTTTGCATAAGATCCGGGTAACACATACTCCCGCTCTTTTTCATGTGGAAGAACTCACACAGCCACAGGGGCATTCCACTTCGGGTAGCCATGAACGTTATAAATCTCCCGAAAGACTGGAATGGGAACGTACCTGGGATGCGATGAAGAAAATGAAAGAGTGGATTATCGAAAACGCCCTGGCCAGTGCTGAAGAGCTGGAGGAAATTCATTCTAAAGCCAAGGACCTGGTTCGGAATAGCAAGAATGCAGCCTGGGAAAAATGTATGGCACCCATACATGAACAGGTAACCCGCTCAGTTTCCCTGATCCAGGAAATGATTTCCGGAATACCGGAAAAGCAGGAAGTACTAGAACCCATTCGTAAACAATTATCTCAGTTGCGCGAACCCAATCGACGTGACGTGATGCATAGTAGCCACCAGGCATTGTTGCTGGCAGGTGATCATCCTGCATCCTTATCCCTGAAAGCATTTTATCAGGAATTATCCAGGGAAAACAACCGGTTATATAATACCCATCTCTATCAGGAAGGACGTAAAAAAATTGAGAACATCGAACCTGTTCATGCACGGTATGCGGAAGATGCACCTCTTATGAATGGGTATGAAATACTGAATAAATATTTCGACGAACTCTTTGCACGCAATCCGAAAGTCCTTGCTTTTGGGGAAGACCTCGGTCAGATTGGAGACGTAAACCAGGGTTTTGCCGGGTTACAATTAAAATATGGTAAAGGCAGGATTTCAGATTCGGGTATCAGAGAAATTGCTATTGTCGGACAGGGTATTGGTTTGGCTATGCGGGGGCTTCGTCCGATTGCTGAAATCCAATATCTGGATTATATGCTTTATGCAATCCAAACGCTTAGTGATGACCTGGCGAGTCTGCATTACCGGACGGCAGGAAGACAGTCTGCACCCCTGATCGTACGCACCCGTGGTCATCGTCTTGAAGGAATCTGGCATAGCGGATCTCCCATGGGGATGCTCATTCATGCAGTTCGGGGTATGCATGTTTGCGTTCCGCGAAATATGGTCCAGGCTGTCGGTATGTACAATACTCTTTTGGAAGGCATGGATCCGGCCATCGTGATCGAATGCCTTAATGGATACCGTCTTAAAGAAAAACTGCCTTCCAATCTGGGAGATTTCCGTGTTGCGCTGGGGGTTCCTGAAATAATTCGTGAAGGATCTGAAGTTACTATTGTTTCTTACGGCTCTACCCTGCGCATAATTGCCGAAGCGGCAGAAGACTTAAATGAATTGGGAATTGACTGCGAGATCATCGATGTACAAACCCTGCTTCCATTCGACATACATCATATCATTCTGGATTCACTCAAAAAAACAAACCGGATCATTTTTATTGATGAAGATGTTCCTGGTGGTGCAGCGGGTTATTTATTTAATAAGGTGATGGAAGAACAGGGTGGTTATCGCTGGCTGGATGTTGCCCCCAGAACACTTACTGCAAAAGCACACAGGCCAGCTTATGCCAGCGACGGCGATTATTTCAGTAAACCAAATGTGGAGGAAATTATTGATGCCATTCAGGAGATGATGAGAGAATAAGTATGGGAGTATGGAAGTATGGGAGTATGGGGCTACTGTCGACTCTCAAATATCGTCATTTATCGTTTATCGTTTATCGGTCAACGGCCAACGGTTTTAAAGCTAAGCCTTACGCCTTCAGCTTATATAGACCTTAATACCTAAATTTGCAGTCCTAAAATTCTTGAATTATTTATGGGTCGGATTTTCGAAGTGCGTAAAGCCACCATGTTTGCCAGGTGGGATAAAATGGCAAAACAGTTTACCAGGATAGGGAAAGAAATAGCGCTGGCGGTGAAATCAGGTGGCCCGGATCCAAATACAAATGCGGCATTGCGTCGCTGCTTTCAAAATGCAAAAAGTGTAAATATGCCCAAGGATCGCGTGGAGGCCGCGATCAAGAGAGCGATGGGCAAGGAAATGGATAACCTGGAAGAAATTCTCTATGAAGGATACGCTCCTCACGGAGTGGCCGTACTCGTAGAGACGGCGACAGACAACCCAACAAGGACAGTGGCTAATGTCCGTTCTTATTTCAATAAGGGAAATGGAAATCTTGGAACCAGCGGAAGTGTTAGTTTCCAGTTTAAGAAAATGGGTGTATTTAAATTAAAACCCGAGAAATTAAATATAGAAGACCTGGAGCTGGAACTCATTGACCACGGCCTTGAGGATCTGGGTGACGGGGAAGGGGAGCACGGGGAACCGCTTATTGTATTACATGTTGCCTTCAATGATTTCGGAAATATGCAAAGAGTGCTGGAATCAAAAAATATCAACCCGGTGAATGCTGAAGTGGAATGGATACCTACTACGACCGTTTCTCTTTCCGAAGAATACGCCCAGGAAGTTTTAAAGCTTGTAGATAAACTCGAACAGGATGAAGATGTGCAGAAGGTGTTTCACAATCTTGTTTAGAAAGCCCAAAGCCTAAAACTATTTAATGTGGCGAATACGGAATTGCAGAAAATGAAAAATATGAAAGTTGAATGAGTAAATGATAATGCGTAAATGTGGGATCTATTTTATTGGAAGAGTATAATTATTTGCAACTCTTAAGTTTTCGTTATTACCAGAGGAAATGAATGCCATATAATCAGATCATATTTCCACATTATCATTTACCCATTTAATTCTTTCATTCTCTCAAATAATTGCGCAGCAATTATATACAATTCCGTATTCGCCACATTAAAAACCGTTAAGCGTTAAGAAGCCTTAAGCTTACTATTTCCTTTGCTGTAACTGAAATAAATGATCAATCCGATCGCCATCCAGCCCAGCGCAACAAGTATCGTTGATATGTCAAGAGAAATGATCATGGCAATACATAACAGCGCTCCGAGAACAGGCACCAGAGGTACCAGTGGTGTTCTGAATGGACGTGGGTGATCGGGATCTGCTTTTCTCATTATAATAATCCCAACACATACCAATGCAAACGCAAGTAATGTTCCGATACTGGTGAGGTCGCCGGTAATATCACCCGGAAGAAGAGTAGCAATAGATCCAACAAAAAGAAACAAAAGGATATTCGATTTGTATGGTGTTCTGTATTTTGGATGCAGAGCGGAAAATACTTTTGGAAGGAGTCCGTCACAGGACATAGAATAGAATACCCTGCTTTGTCCAAGAAGCATTACGAGTATGACAGAGGAAAAACCGGCTAAGATGCCAACAGTTACCCATTTGGCGAGCCAGTGGTAATTGGTCATATAAGTTTCAATCGCATAGGCAACAGAGGCTTCTTTACCCGCCCGTACAAAATCGGTAAAAGGAGCAACTCCTGTAAGAACCCAGGAAAACAATACATATAATATTGTGCAAATAACCAGGGAACCAAGAATTCCGATGGGCATGTCTTTTTTAGGATTTTTTGCTTCCTGTGCGGCTGTTGAAACCGCATCAAAACCTATAAAAGCAAAAAATACAATCGCTGCTCCCCGCAAGACACCTCCCCAGCCGTGACGGAAAAAGTTGGTATACGTGTATTCAGAACCGTTAGGAAGCGTGGCGGGTTTGGCATTGGCCGGAATCATATAAGGATGATGATTCGCCGGATTAATATATTGCCATCCAAGAACAATGAAAAGCAGTACAATAGATACTTTGATGATCACTATTATTGAATTCACGATCGCAGATTCCTGTGTGCCCTTGATGAGCAATAAGGAAAGTACCAGGAGTATAAATAATGAAGGAACATTTAAAATGCCATGATGCATGATACCATTTGTATCCAGCATACTTTCAAAAGGTGAATGGCACCACTGGTAAGGGATCCTGTTATCAAATAATTTATTAAGGAATTCACTCCAGGCAATGGATACGGTAGCAGCACCAAGGGCATATTCGAGAACGAGGGCCCATCCGATAATCCAGGCTACAATTTCTCCCATGGTGGCATACGCGTATGTATATGCGCTGCCCGCAATGGGTATCATAGATGCAAACTCTGCGTAGCATAGTCCGGCAAATGCACATCCGATGGCTGCGACGATGAATGAAATAGTAACCGCAGCACCCGCGTGACCGCCGGCAGCGGCTGCAGTTCTTACAAACAAACCGGCACCAATAATGGCGCCGATGCCCAAAGCAATAAGATTCCCGGGACCGAGGGTTCTTTTCAGGCTTTTTTCAGAATCAGCGGCCTGGGCTAAAAGAGAATTTAAAGTCTTTTTTCTGAACAAGCTCATGGCTTATTTTGATTTAGAATGATAATTATAAAGCTTGTAAAGTAAACAAATATTCTATTCGCTGTGCAATTTAAAAAAGGCGTGATGCTTTATGCCTTACGCTTTAAGCCTTAAGCTTTCTTTACATTGCAGAGTAAATAAGATCATGAAAAAACCCGGATTAACCACATGGATCATCATTGCGATGCTGTCTGGCATTATAGTCGGATTGGTAATTCATTATACGGCGGGTGTCTATTGGGTTGAACATTTTTCAGATGGCATGTCCATACTGACAGATATTTTCCTGCGGCTTATAAAAATGATTATTGCCCCGCTTGTTTTTTCAACCCTGGTAACCGGCATTGCCAAATTGGGCGATACGAAGGCAGTTGGCAGAATCGGAGCAAAAACACTTGCATGGTTTCTGGGCGCATCTCTCATATCACTGCTTTTGGGACTGCTTATAATGAATTTGCTGAACCTCGGTAATAATCTTCACTTTCCGATACCCGATGTTTCCGAAGCGGGGCATCTGGAAAATGGTCCTCTTACTTTCAAAACTTTTATCACGCATGTTTTTCCGAGAAGTTTTACGGAAGCAATGGCCAACAATGAAATATTACAGATCGTCGTGTTCTCGGTGTTCTTCGGCGCCGCCGCCTCGAGCCTCGGAGAGCGGGTAAAGCGCCTCATCGACACCATCGATGAAGTTGCCGCCGTCATCCTGCGGGTGACCCGCTACGTCATGGCATTGGCCCCTTTGGCGATATTTGCCGCGCTCGCCACGACGGTCATGACTCAGGGCCTCAATGTGCTCGCGGTGTACGCCAAGTATATCGGCAGCTTTTATC
>DATHNR010000481.1:0-2515 GCA_035485835.1 Puia sp. | reverse complement strand
CAGACCATAAAGGAATCATTTATGTTTACCAGGTTTGCGCATTCCTTCCGCTGATAGGATTACTCACAGGATTCCTCCCGAATATTGGCGGGAGAAAACGGATCAAAACCTGATAGGGCTGTCCGGTTATTTTTTCACATTAAAAAATACCATCTGGCTTCCAGGCACACCAGAATCTGAAAGGCCCTGTACAACCAGTGCATATTTACCGGGTAGATCTGATGTATAAAAGCTAAGCTGCTTTTCTCCGTCTGCACCCGATTTAATTTCCGGGGACCAGTATAATAAGGATCTGAAATCCGGCATACGGCTGTTTATCTGCTCCTCCGTTTCATATTTCGGAGAATAAAATTCCCTTGCTTCCGGAATACCAGGATAGTCAAGAACCAGGGCATGCGGGTCAAGAACGATTCCATCCAGATCCCCCTGATAAGTAATCAGGTTTATTATGCCGGGATAAGTCTGATATCCAATGGCATATTGTCTGGTGATTAAATCTAGACGTTTTATTTTTAAAGGATCCTGCTGAATGAGTTCATTGGTATAAAAAAATGGAACCCCATCAATCAAAATCAATGGTTCATCAGGGAAAAATCTTTTGATAGGATTATTGACAAGAAATATTTGAAAATTATCGCCACGCCTGTTCACTTTCATTCCACGAACATATTCTCTCAGCACTTCTTCCATCGTCTGAAAACGGGTATAATCGTCGAGCAGGTACTTTTCATCCGGAACCACATAAAAGGTATTGGAATCCACACTTTGCATATTGAATTTGCTGAGTCTTGTTCCATTGTAAACATGCCTTACCTGTTCATGGATGCTCTGATACAACAGTGTGGGTGAATTTATATTTGGAATGGGAAATTCCGGTAACAGCCCTGGCGCAAAATTTTGTGAGAAGGGACTTGAAATTTCGATATGAGAAGCGCTGTCTTCTTTTGGATTTGTCTGGACAACCAGTTCCTGTGTTCCATAGAACCCGGTTACTTCAAATTTTACACGTCCGGTCCCATCACTAAGTGTGGGTCGATATTGTGTTCTTGATGAAGGAACAGATAAATAAACGCCCTCGTATGGTACCCCCTGGCCGGTTCTGTTGTTGACCAGCTTGCCTGTAATAATATGACCATCAAATTCGGGAGAAAATTCTACTGTTAAAGATTTATGCTGAACAATATCTTTCCAGTTAAACCGCCTCCATCCATGGGTTAACATAAGATTTTCCATATCCTGTTCCCTGGATTTTCCATTATCCTCGAAATAAAATGCTGGCGATTCAATCGCACCTAGTTCTGAAGAGAGATACAGATAATTACGGATATTGGTTTCATCAATATCCTGCAATGAATCGAGTCTGTAAACAGCCAAAGACATGTCTGCACTGACGGGACTGCCCTGCTGATCTTTTGAAGTGAGATTTAAACTTATTTTTTCCCTTATACCATAATCGGGGTTGGTGGCTGCAGATATCAATAATTTATTTTCAGGATATTTAAAATACAGCCGTTCACAAACCGGCTGTCCATCTCTGTTGAATACAGTGAATTGCGAAATCCCGTCTTCCATTTCGCCGGTATCCACAGTAAAAGAAAAACTATGGTTGACCAGTCTTCCTGATTTTGCCGGCAAAACACCACGCTGACCATGTACAACCAGGAAGATATCTTCATCCTCCATATCATCAGATACATGAACGTTTAATGCAACCTGTGAAGCCTGGTTTTTTAAAAGGCCGATAACATAACCGCTTGCATAAGCTGCGGGGAGTTCTTTGGTAATTGTTTCACCCTGCGGAAACCGGATGAGTGCTTTGTACGACTGTCCGCTGGCAGGTGTAAATACAAAATTGCCGAGGCCCATATGCAAAGGATGAAACTTCAGAATGGTATCACCATTCTGATTCATCAGCAGGCCTTCGCATTCCAGGCCCCTGCCATAAGCATCTGTTATACGAAACCCTACTTTCGATTCAATCTGCCGGACAAGATTTCCACCTTCAGGAAAAAATTGTATATCGTATTTTTTTATTTTTCTTAATGTAGAATCGGACTGGAGGTTTTTTGTGTTTATAATCCGGATGGATTTTTCAAAATAATACTCCGGATCGAAATTTTTCATCCAGTTGGTATAGGCTCTTAGCCTGTATGTGCCTGAAGGAATGTTAATCGGAATAATTATGGAGCCATTTGACTCCCCGGGTTTAAGAGATACTTTTTGCTGTAACATGGGCCTGTTATTCCGATCCAGGATTTCGACATATGCGATTTTACTTAAGCTTGCCGGGGAATTATTGAATGCATCTATATAATAAACACGGAACCAGCATATCTCTCTGGATATGTAAGAGTCTTTGTCGGTATGAACAAAAAGTTTTTCCTGAACAAATTCGCTCCTGTACTGATTAAAGTTATTCAACAGATTCTTTCCTGGAACTCATTCTTATTTTACCAGCTGCTTTATCACAAAATACGCTTGTAGGAAAGAATCTGTTGAATAACTTTAATCAGTA
>DATHNR010000480.1:0-7238 GCA_035485835.1 Puia sp. | reverse complement strand
GAATATTATGGACAGCACCCCATCTATCCGCTCAAAAAAACAGTGGCCAATTTAAATATGGATGGTATTAAACCAATGGAAAAAAGTAATGATATCGTAATTACAGGTTTTGGACAAAATGAACTGGAAGAATATGTGGCAGATGCTGCTAAAATCCAGGGCAGGTATATCGCTCCTGAAGCACATCCCGAAGCCGGACATTATTTTCGCTCAGATCATTTCAGTCTCGCTAAAGTAGGGGTTCCTGCACTTGATATTTCGGGAGGAATAGATATCGTTGGAAAAGGAAAAGATTATGGCAGGAAGCAGGAGGATGATTATGTTGCTCATCATTATCATTCGCAATCGGATGAGTATGATTCTACCTGGACATTTGAAGGCGGTATGCAGGATATGGAACTCTTATTTATGATCGGCAAACGCCTCGCTTTTGAAACAACCTGGCCTGCATGGAAACCCGGATCTGAATTCAAGGCCATCAGAGAGCGTCAGTGAAAATAATTATAAAGCCCCGGTATGCCGGGGCTTTATTTCGTTAAGAAATTAATTTCCTACTGACGTATATCTACATCAAAATTTACATTTGCAGGTGGCGGCGTGTGATGACGATCATACCATTCTCTTGTATGGTGGTGATACGTATCATAATAGTGGCTTTCGGCGCATCCTGACATCGAAAATGCCACCATGAAAAGAAAAGCCGCAAGTCCCAACAAGTTTCTTAAAGTGTATTTCATATAGTAATAATTATACTCTATATACTTAAAAACCCTGCCAGGCCTAACTCATTGTAAATTTGGATATACTGAAAAGAATAGGACAGAATTTGTAGATATTCCTCCCCGTGATAATATTTAACCTTTCATATTGCTTGTGTGAAGGTGTTCAACACGGTTGAGCGGAGTGGAAAAAAACAATTTAGCCAGCCCATTTTTTCCCATCATTCGTTGCACTATTGAGAAGGAATTATATACAAATATGGATCCGGCAACACCAATCATCGTTGCCCATACATGATAGATATCGCGATGGCTGAATACATATGAAATAGCTTCTCCATAACTGGCTGCCAAATGCCGGTCCTCAAAAGCTTTTTCCAAAACAACGACAATCATGACAGCCAGTGAATAAAGCAAAGTGCGCATGATCACATCAACGATGGGTGGCTGCCGTTGCACCCAGGGGCCTAAAGAAATAAGTTCCATCAGAATAATGACTTTTGCCATAACAAGCGCACCGATAATTGCCTGCGATAAACCTGTGAATTCGATATCATAATCTTTCAGATATAGTTTCTTCATCACCATCATGAGTATGAATACGATGGCAAAGTATGCAGCGGTTCGCAATATAATTTTAATTTCTTCGAGTATCTTTTTTAGGATTTTCATGAAATTAAAGTTTGGTGTAATGAAAATACATGAATAACCGCAGCAATAAATGGGATAGATTGTTTATTTTCAATAGCTTCTTCCTTCATAAATTTGAATACCATGCTTTCGAATAATATTTTCAAAAGGAGAAATATTTTCATTTTTATAGTTTCATTCTTTTTGATGACAGGTTCGGCGATTTCCCAGCCAAAACCTCTTCCCCGCATTGCAATAGCAGGGCTCGGAATTGAATCGAGCACATTTTCACCGGCACTCACGGATGAAGCGGCTTTTCATGCATCTTATGGAAGAGACGTTTTCTCCGTTTATCCGTTTTTATCTCCTGAATCACCACTTCGTTCCCGGGCTGTCTTGATTCCTACTTTAGTGGGCCATGCCCTGCCCGGAGGGGCAGTAACGAGGGAGGCCTATGAATCACTGGTGAATAAAACCCTTGATTCTTTACAAAAGCATTTGCCTTATGAAGGTCTGTGGTTTGATATCCATGGAGCCATGAGTGTGGTTGGTCTCGATGATCCTGAAGGTGATTTTATTGTCAGGATCCGGAAACTAGTTGGAAAGAAAACAATTATTTCTACATCTATGGATCTTCATGGAAATGTTTCCTGGCGATTGGCAGAAAATTCTGATCTGATTACCTGTTACCGAAAAGCTCCGCACGAAGATGCGATGGAGACAAAACAACGGGCAGTTATAAATCTGATTGACCTGATTGAAAGTGGGAAGGGTAAACCTTATAAAGCGTATGTCTCTATTCCTGTTCTCCTGCCCGGTGAAAAAACAAGTACGAGAATAGAACCAGGTAAGAGTATTTACGCAGCCGTGGCACCTGCTGCTTCTCAAACAGGGATTATTGATGCAGCAATCTGGATAGGATACGCGTGGGCCGATGAACCACGTAATCATGCCGTGGTGATGGTTACAGGATTCGATAAAGAAAAAGTAATTCGAACAGCAGAGCAACTTGCACAGAGTTTTTGGAAGGATCGATACCAATTCGCATTTGTGGCACCTGTTGCATCTTTAAAAATTTGTCTGGATACTGCTTTGATAAGTTCCAGGCATCCTTTTTTTATCAGCGATATGGGAGATAATCCGACAGCAGGCGGGGCAGGTGATGTAACCTGGACTTTAAAAGAAATACTTGCCCGCCCTGAGTTCAAATCTTCCAACGGACCTTCACTTATTTATGCATCCATTCCCGGCCCCGATCTTATTAAAAACGCAATAAAAGCAGGCGTGGGAAATCATGTGGAAGGATACGCAGGAGCGATGGTCGATGCAAGGTATGCTCCTCCGCTGTTGATCTCGGGAACAGTAGAATCCATTGTCTATGGTGATAAGGATGCTGAAGTTGAAGCGGTGGTAAAAGTAGGAAGTGTTAATATAATCGTTACTCAAAAACGGAAACCTTATCACAGGGAAATTGATTTTACCAGGTTGGGACTCAATCCAAGAAAATCAGATATCGTCGTAGTCAAAATCGGATACCTGGAACCCGAACTATACGCCATGCGTGCGGACTGGCTCATGGCACTTACACCAGGAGGGGTGGATCAGGATCTTGAAAGACTTACTTACAAAAGAATTGAACGACCGATGTTTCCTTTCGATAAAACAATGAAAGATCCGGATCTTTCCGCGAAACTTGTACCTGCATCCAACTGATTTGATCTAATAAATGGATGGCACTTCTCCCGCCTTGACCTGGGGAACGGTATTATTGAAATAAGGGGCATTGCTATCGATCCTCGCATTATGGCAGAGAACCAATTGCCATTGATAACGTTTGTGCTGATATACTTCAACGAAACTGATATACTGATCAATATTACCGGTCATACTGGCCAGTTTAAATCTGACATTCGCCCTTCCGTAGATCCACGCATAGTTGCCATCAATAGAGGCAGTTACTTTTTCTGTAAGAATAAAAAGATAAACGATACGTCCGGAGGCAATGTCTTTTAAGAATGAAGTTTTATTATCAATTACTCCGCTCGAATGAATATAAATAAGACTATCCGCCAGCAAACTGGAAAGCATGGTCGTATCCCGATGGGTCATCGCTTCAATCCGTCTTTTTTCAAGCGCAATAAGTCTAGGCCTGTCATCTGCCTGTGCATATAGCTGTAAACTACAGGCCAGCAGTATACTTGCAGATATTAAAGTGCAGAAGAATTTCTTTTGTTTCATCAAGTTAAAAAGGACTGGATTTTACAAGGTCGAATTATGCTCAAATGTCGTAATTCTTTAACGAATACTAGAATATCTCATTCCAGGTATTTTTATCGGTTAATAACAATTCGCGCAATAAACGGATGGGTGGCATGCCATTGTCAAGCATTTTATCATGAAACTTTTCAAGGGAATAGTTAGCGCCCTCCTGTTTCTGGTAATCTGCACGAAGTTTAAGTATTTCTAATTTGCCAATCGTATAGAAAAGATATCCCGGATCAAATGTTCCGCGAAGCGCTTCCTGTCTGGATGGCTTTTCTCCCTGGTACCAGTTGTCCATAAAGAATTTGGTTCCTTCATCCAGTGTCATACCCTGGCAATGTGTTTTAACGGACACGCACAAACGACATAAGCGCAGCAATGCATCACCTGATTGAGCCAGGCGATATTTAGCAGCACGAACGGAATCTCCATTATTACCATATCCTTCATCCAACATCATTTTTTCACAATAATGGGCCCAACCTTCGATATATGCATAGCTGCCAAAAATCTTTTCAATCTTTGTTGCTGATGAAGCATTCAGGTGCAGAAACTGGGTATAATGACCTGGATATACTTCATGAATGGTGACTACATCTGTCGTATAATAATTGAATGAACGGAGCCAGTCTTCCCGTTGTTTGATTGTCCACTTAAGATCTACGGGAGTAATATAATAATAAGCCTCGGTGGCTTTCGTTTCAAAAGGTCCGGGTGTATCCATGGAAGCGGTACTTGTTTCGCGGGCGTATTCGGGTGTTTCTTTAACCTGAACACGTACCTCCGATGGCATGCTTACAATTTTCTTATCAACTAAATACTGACGTATCGATTCCATTGTTTTTCTGGCGCTGGGAATCAGGCTGTCCGCCGTTGGATGATCTTTTTCAAGATCATTGTACACATCTATTGGTTTTTTATTTGGATTAATGACTTTAGCTGCTGCATTGAAAGATTCCTGTTCTTTCTTTAATTGTTCAAGTCCGATCTCGAGGATTTTGTCGGGCGACAAATTAATATCCTCGTTGAATAAAAGCATCTTCATATAGTTTTCCCGGCCGATAGCATAGTGGTTATGTACTTTAGGAAGTTTTTCCTTTTCCAGCCAGGAAACATATCCGTTTATCGCATCAATGGCTTTTTTATTTGAAGCTTTAAATGCTGTCATCAATGAATCATTCCTGACATCCTTTAAAGCTGTGACGAGGTCGGAACTTAGAAAAGTAGCCGATCCTTTTGCAACCTGAATGGCGGTTTCCACATATGGCTTAGCGAGTGAATCAACGAGGTTGGCTTTTGCATATTCAAATTGTTGTTCGGCCTGGTTTTCTATTGAAATGATGGATCTGATCCTTTCCTCAATGGGGGCAAAATTTCGGCTGATATAAATATTTACATCTATCAAACCGGCATAAGTCATAGGGTTTAAGGTGTAAATTTTCAGATCTTCCGTTTTGAAAATTTCCGATTCAATAGCGAGTTTTAATATTCTGTAATCATAAAACATTTTCTCACTCAGGGCGCCTGTGTCCAGCGATTCAAGTTTTTGTTTATAATCTTTAAGCCTCGATAATTCTCCATCTATTGATCCTTTGCTTAAATCCGTTAGTTTGCCATCATATTCATGAAAGCCCAGGCTTACAGAATTCTGAGGCCGCCATGACAGGTAACCAAGCAAGAAACTATCTGAAAGTTGCTGGAAGCCGGCATCTCCGGAACCTGCTTTTATATCAGTGTTATTTACCTTGCAGGCTGAAAGGGCGACTGCGCAGCTTAAGAATAGAATAGTTGATTTTAGCATATCGAATTAATAAATGAGTTTGTAAGAATAGCAGATGAATAGGATAAGTAAAAAGTAGTCAAAAAGGCAATACTTTCCAACTTAAAAATATATGTATGGTCAGATCTATTATTATCCTCTGCCTGATCTTCGGCTTCTCCGAATCTCAGGCGCAGAATAAGGCGGCAGTAAGAATCATTTCATTTAGCGGATATTCCTGGTCGGTCCGCAATACGGTAAATAAACAGGGGCCAGGACCAAATTATTTCTCTGATTCCTGTGTACAGGTAGATGGTCTGGGACGCCTGCATTTATGGATTGTATGGGATGCAAAAACAAGCCACTGGCTTTGTCCGGAGGTTACTACTTTGGAAAAATTTGGATTTGGAACCTATCAGTTCGTAGTGGAAGGAGCCATTGATCATTTCGACAAGAATATTGTACTGGGTCTTTTTAATTACTCCGGAAATGACGGCTTCGATGAAATGGATATTGAGTTTGCAAGATGGGGAAATAGTTCTTATCCCAATTTGAATTATACCATATGGCCCGCGAAAAATGATAGCGCTAAAAACAGTTCGACGACCAGGGAATTTATTCTGAAATCCACTTTAAGCACCCATTTTTTCCGTCGAAACGCAGATACGGTTGTATGCTCGAGTTTTGATAGTATTTCGACAAACCCAAAGGACCTGATTTTCTCATCCGTATTTGCGAAGCCTGTATCCTCCATCAGTCGGCTGACCATGCCCGTGCATATTAACTTCTGGTTGTTCAACGGAGATCCTCCGGGGGATAATAAGGCTGTGGAAATAATAATCAGAAGTTTTCAGTATTTCCCGTGAGTATTATTCAGAACGAAGACTATTGACAGGATTAGTGATCGCTGCTTTAATGGCCTGGAAACTGACTGTAATAAATGCAATGGCCAGTGCAGTAAGAGCAGAAACGATTATGATTCCCCAACTCATCTGAATACGGTAAGCAAAATCCTGCAGCCACCTGCTCATCAGGTACCAGGCAACAGGTGCAGCAACTATAATGGATATGAATACCAGCTTCATGAATTGGCCGGATAAAAGTAAAACGACCCGTTGAACACTTGCACCTAATACTTTCCTGATCCCTACTTCTTTTTTTCTACGTTCAGCAGCATAAGTTGCAAGACCAAATAAACCCAGACATCCGACAAAGATTGCAATGGAAGTAAATATCCATAACAGGGATCTTAATTTATCTTCCGATACATACATCTTTTCAAAGTTCTCATCCAGGAATTTATATTCAATAGGATATTCGGGTGTGAATTTATCCCAAACCTCCTTTACAGATTGAATCGTATTCCTGATTCCTGTTGTTTTCATTTTTACTGCAACTTTCCAATACGCAAAGGGATAAATCTGCAATACAGTAGTTTCTACTTTATCATACAAACTTTTGTAATGAAAATCTTTTACTACACCAATGATCTCGCCGATTTTAACGGAATCACCATTTTTTGAATCCCAGACTTTCCATTCCAACTTTCGGCCTATTGCTTTTTCGGGGGTTTCAAATCCTAATTCTTTAACAGCCGTTTCGTTAATGATAAATGCATGGTCTTTATCAGTTTTCATTTCTACAGAAAAATCCCTGCCTGTTTTCAACTGCAGTCCTAGAGTTTTGATATAATCATAATCAACCATCAATTGTGTGGCGGACTGCTTTTTGATTTCTCCATTCCCTGGAACAAGGATCTCATCACCGGCAACTGCATCACCAGGAAATCCATATCCGATAGAAACGGATGAGATTCCAGGCGCCCTTAATAACTCGGTTTTAAATAATTCATAATTTTTAAACATATT
>DATHNR010000479.1:0-4586 GCA_035485835.1 Puia sp. | reverse complement strand
ATATGGGAAGGAGTTTGCCATCGATTTCAACACAGTTTCCTTCTATCGAATTAACTTTATCTATTCCAATGGTAAAAGAGCGGTGAATACGTATAAACTTTTCGGAAGGTAGTTTTTCTGTTATAGAAGTAAGGGACTGGTAAGAAATTAAAGAAGAGGATTTGGTTGTTACCCTGATATAATCTTTCAGGCTTTCTATATAGAGAATATCGCTCATCATAATTTTTACAAATTTCCTGTCCACTTTTAAGAACAGGTATTCGTTTTCATCGCCTTGATTATTTTCAGGTAAGTTTTCAGTGTTTGTGACGGATTTCAATGCTCTTTCAAATGCCTTTACAAAACGTGGAAATGATATGGGTTTTACAAGATAATCCAGGGCTTCGAATTCGAAACCTTCCACCGCATAGTCCCTGTAAGCTGTAGTAATGATTACGGGGGGTGGATCTTTCAGGGTTCCGAGAAAGTCAAGCCCAGTTAGCATGGGCATTTCAATATCGAGAAAAATCAAATCATATTTTTCTTCTTTTAAAAGACGAAACGCATCCAGGGCATTTTCGCAACGCCTGGTTTCAACGTTTTCAAACCGTTGCAAATAATTTTCAATAATATCTATGGCCAGTGGTTCATCATCAACAATCAGGCATTTGAATGGTTTCATCTGGCTGGCATTTTTAGTGAAACATTGAATTCATTGTCTTTTTCTGAAATGTCGAGCTGATAATTTTTGCCATAAAGCAGTTCCAGCCTTCGTTTTGCATTTTTTAATCCGATACCCGTATTTTCTTTCAAAAGATTTTCCCCGATTGGATTTTTAATACTAAAGAATAAAAATGCCCCTTCGACTTTTAATGTGATTTCTATGGCGATTTTATTGATATTATTTTTTATGCCGTGCTTGAAGCTGTTTTCTACGAAAAGGATCAGTATCATGGGTGGAATGCTTACTGCATCAATTTCTCCCTCTATTTCAAAAGAAACATACAGTCTTTGTCCGAACCGAAGCTTTTCAAGATCCAGGTAATTCTGCAAATAGGTAATCTCTTTATTTAGTGATACCAGGGTCGCGTTTGACTCATAAAGCATATAGCTCATCAGCCCGGACAATTTAAGAACGACCTGGGGTGCCTGGTCAGATTTTTTAAGTGTGAGGGAATATAAATTATTCAGAGTGTTAAAAAAGAAATGTGGGTGGATCTGTGTTTTCAGGAAATTCAATTCTGTTTCGAGATATTGTTTTTCCTTTTCTTTCATCAGCTGCTGGTTTTGTAGCCAGTCCTTCGAAAGTTTAATACCGGTTGTAAAACCAGCAAGATAAAAGAGCCCGACAGCTTCTGAGAACAGGCTTTTAAAACCTAGACCAGATGTATAGGTATAAATCTTATAGCCTAAATGAATGTATAAAATCTTTATTAGCTGATCCGTATAAGCCATTACAAACAATGCAAGTATCAGCGACAAAGCATAATAGAAATATTTTCTTCTGTATAAAAAAGCAGGTATCAGGACATAAATATTAATATACGCAAGTGCCGCCGAAACCGGCATGAATGCGCTTATCTGAATATAAAAACTTATATCGTGAAAATTGTAGGCAGTGTAAAAAGCCGCACAAATGAACAAATAATACAATATCCAGAACAAAGAATGATAAACCCATTTTTTTTTAAAAAGTACAGGTAACCTGTCAGTAGTGACAACCGACTGTTGAGCGACAGGCAGTGATTTATCCTGAAAAGATTTAAGTATTGCGGTTTTCATTGTAAATCAAAAATAATACATTGGGTAATCCAAAAATGTACTGACTGCATTCTGCATGGTTTGCCTGTTGAAATGCAATTATTGACCGCTGAACTACAATAAGTAACAATGATCTGTTCATATTGTCTATAAATCAAGTTCAAAAGCCTGATCTACTCTTTCATTAATTTCTTTGGGTTTTACTTCTTTAAATCCAAATTGTTTATAGAGAGCTATTGCCGCAGTCAGTGGTGATATGGTTTCTAAAATTATTTTTCTAAATTGTTTCTCCGCAGCCGTTTTGATAGCGGTATTTAAAATAAATTTACCGACTCCCTGTCCCCTCATTTCTTTTAATAGGTACATTTTCCGAAGTTCACAGATATCCATATTTATTGCGAATATGCCAAAAGTGCCAACGATGTTATTCGCCCTGGTATTCACAGTCACACCAAAATAGCCATTATTGACAAAATAATTTCTTTCTATATCATCCAGGTCACTGTCCTTTCCATGCAACTGCGGATTTAATCCATATTCATTCAGTGTGGTAAAAACAACATTTTTTATGGATGGAATATCATTATTGGTGGCAGGCCGTATTATAAATTCATTAAAAAACATACAGATTGATTAATGATGAGAAATATACTTTCAGTTTTGATTCCGAAGTTATTTACAAATATATCCGGGTTAACTTTGGTTAAGAAACAAAACAAATGAGTACTAAAACTTATGGAATATTATTGACCGTAGTATTTGGAATGATCTTCGATATATCTATTTCAGCTCAAACCAAACTTGATAGTATGCTGCCGGTGCGTGGATTTTGTATTGATGCGCCAAGGCCGGCCGGCCTGGATTCCTTTATTCATTTCATTGATAATGAATTGGCACCGCGAAAAGTAAATACGCTGATCGTTCAGATTGAGTACCACTATCAATTCAAATCTCATCCGGAGCTTATCGATAGTTTTGCTCTTTCAAAAGCAGACATTAAAAAAATTGTCGCTGTCTGCAGGAAAAATAATATCCGGGCCATTCCGCAAATCAACCTGCTCGGTCATCAGTCCTGGGCGAACCATACCGGTAAACTCTTAAGGACCTATCCTGATTTCGATGAGACACCTGCTATTAAAATGCCTGCCATATATGTTTGGCCAAATGCGGACAATCTTTATTGCAGAAGTTATTGCCCCCTGCATCCTGATTTGCATCCCATACTGTTTGCAGTGATTGATGAACTTTGTGATGTTTTTGAAAGCAATGCATTTCATGCTGGAATGGATGAGGTATTCTATATTGGTGATGACAAATGCCCGCGCTGTGGTGGAAGAGACAAAGCAGAATTATTTGCCGGAGAAGTAAGGACAATTCATGATCACCTTCAATCGAAAGGAAGGGAAATGTGGATCTGGGGCGACCGGCTGCTGGATGGTAAAACGACCGGCCTGGGTGAATGGGAGGCCAGTTTCAACAATACGTACCGTGCTGTTGACATGATTCCGAAAGATGTGGTGATATGCGACTGGCATTATGATAGAGCAGATAAGACCGCTATATATTTTGCGATGAAAGGGTTTAGTGTAATAACCTGTCCATGGAGACAGCCATCTACCGCTGTTATTCAAATAAATGACATTCAAAACTTCAAGCAGGAATCTACTCCTGAAATGAATGCCCGATTTCTTGGTATCATGGAAACCATATGGGTACGAACCGACATTTTTTTGAACAATTATTATACAGAGCACCCCTCGGATACTCCCACTGAAAACACGCCATGGAATTGTTTCAGGGTTATGTATGGTGCCATTGATAAACTTCAATAATCATTATTTCCATCCACGCTGACCGTTCTATCGGAAATTATTTCCCCGCTCAGGCTTAAGAATTCGTTTATAAGCATGATTATACATAAAAATAAAATGATAGATAATATATTTTTAAGAGAGAATAAGATATTCACCATATACGGCTCAAAAAAGTGAAATATTTTGACGAATTTCTCCAAATTGATGAATGGAATCCATTTTTTTGTATATTTACCATAGTTCGGCAGGAACGGGTACCAGATTAAAGAATCTATAAATTATAAAGATGTACAAACCAATCAACAGAATTTCATTGATCGCACTGGGTTCAATAACTTATTGGGTGGGATATTGTGGTTTCTTTACGCACCTGCAGAATTTGCCTTATGCTTTATTGAGCCTGTTTTTAATCATATCTGGTCTCTGGCTTGCTGGTACGAATTCTTCAAATCTCGTCAGAGGTAAATAAGATTGTTAAGAAATAGTTTCGCCTTAAAATCTAAAATGATCCATCGCATATTGAGCATTGGAATCTAAGTGTAATCCCTTACTTTGCTAAAATATAAAGGGTAAACCAGCCGCTGATTACTCAATTCCCGTACTTCAAATTTTATCAGCAGGATGTTTCACCAGATCGAACCCTTCTCTTTCAATATCTCCTGAGAATTTTAAAGATTGTCTGCAATCATATTATTGTTGCATCGAGCGTTACTATGTAAATCGGGACTTAACCCTAATGTGAAGTCATCATGAAGATCCTGGCCTTGAGGAATATATGGAGGGAAGCGAAAACTTTAATTACATTCCTTCTTATTATATTTTCCACCAGAGGTTTTGCCACTGCTTATTATGTTAGCAGCGCAGGGAATGATTCCAATACAGGTACTACAATAGCAACTGCCTGGGCTACAATTGGAAAAGTAAATAGCAATATATTTCTGCCTGGCGATACGCTGTATTTTGAAGGAGGTCAAACTTTTAATGGCAGTATATATATGCCTGCGACGGATGCGAATGATCTCAATAATATTT
>DATHNR010000478.1:0-4556 GCA_035485835.1 Puia sp. | reverse complement strand
ATTTGAAATCATTATATCCTTTGGCTTTGACAGCCTGGTTATAAAAATACCAGTCACCCGTGCCTGCCGAATTAAACATATCAGTAGTGGCATTGTTGGAACTGAAACCATAACCTCCAGACCCGCCATTAAATTCTTCTTCTGAAAGTCCCTGCTGTTTTCTGTAAGCCCGCAGCATTTTTTTAATATAGGCTTCCCTTTCCTCCGGAGTCATAGCAGCAATTTTCTGAAGGCTATCCTGTCTCTGAATGATGAGGATCTGTGGAACGATGCGACTGAGAGCCTGTTTTCTGTCAAGTAATATTTTGAGTGAATCCGCAATATTCGGATTGCTGACATTGACACTGTCATAGGCATATTTCGCCTGCAGATACATCTTATCATCCATAAATATCCAGCCGAGTTTCAGGAAGGCCCTGTCACGGTTGTATCCAAGACCATTTGCGCGTGCAATACATTTTTTGTAATACTCACGTGCTGCCACCCGATCATTTCTTTCGAGTTCCATTTCTGCTGCGACATAATAAATTACGTCCAGGTAAGGTTCGTAAATTTCTTTCCTTGCCATCCGGCGAAGAGCTTTCAGATTCTTTTGAATATAATCATCATCCTTATTTCCTGTTCCTTTATTCTGTCGGATAGCATTCAGGCGGGCATAGACTTCCAGGGCCGGATCGATTGTATGCGAGCCAGATTTTTCAAACCAGATTTTAGATTGAGCCGGATTTCCCGAACGTTCATAAAGCTGTCCGATCAGAAATTCCCAACGGGCCTGCTCACCCTGGTCAGTTGTATTGTTCAATGCGAGGGTAAGGTGATAAGCAGCGCTGTCCCATTGTTTTATTTTGTAATTCCAAAGAGCCTGCATTTCATGGAGGGAAGGCTTTAAACGTGCAGGAAAATTCGGATCATTCCTGAGTATTTCTATGAGTACTGCGCCTTCCGTTAATTTTTGCTGTTGGAAATATGTACGGATCTGCCAGATAAAAGATTCGTTACGGCTGGGGGGCTGGCTGAAAACTGTTTTTGCAATATTTCTTTTTTCATTGGTAGAAATTGTAAAAGCATTTCCTCCTTCTTCCTGGTTGCTACCGATGGGGAGGGGATAACCATCAGGGTCGCGTGGTGCATAGGCATAATTTATAAATTGAAAGAGTATATGGGCAGAATCCAGATTGTTCTTATAAAAATATGCCCGGCCCATGAGCATCCATAAATTATCCGTCCAACTATTTCTTAAATCCCGCAGCAGGATTGCCGAATTGACCTTATCTAAAACAGAATCCAGATTTCGTTTATCCTTTGATGTGATATCGAGAGTATAATTGTAAAAGGGCAGGAGCTGGGTATAGTCTTCTTTGAATTGAGCCTTAGCCCGGGCGAGCACTTCATTCAGTTTGTTATTGGCATTGAAATAAAAGTTATACTGGGTGATGGTATTTTGAAGGAAGGCACGTGGTACAGTCCACTTGGTTTCAGTTGTTTTCTCATATCCGAGGACGCGGTTTTCGTATTTGTCTGGCTTCTTAAGGTCAAAATCGATCCCCTCCTGCCCGTATCCGTTCAGGTAAAAGAAAAAACTAAAGCATATTACTGAGGTAACGATCCGTTTCACCCTTCGACCTTTAGGATTGCCATGCAAACTAAATTGTTATTAACTGATAAACACAGTTTTTATTTTAAAAAACAGCCAATTTAAGGCTGTTTTAACCTGCAAACCAATAACTTGTTATCTTTAGTCCGCAATTTCTGCATATGGCCAAATTCGATGCCAATTCTACTTTAAAAAGATTGCAAAACCGTTACAGGCTGGTGGTCATGAATGATGATACCTACGAAGAAGTCGTAACATTCAAGCTTTCCCGGCTGAGTGTATATGTTTTTCTCAGCACGGTTTTTGTATTACTAACCGGCCTTACAGTGGCTTTAATCGTGTTTACTCCATTAAAGCTTTACATACCCGGATATGGAGATTTAAATAATACTACGGAGCTTCGTGAACTAAAAATACGAACTGATTCGTTAGAGCAGGAGATGAGGTACCGCGATCAGTATTTTCAAAGTTTAAGAAATGTGCTGGAAGGTAATAGTTCTGTAAAAACGGATACTACGGTGCTTAAAATTCCGAAAGCGGAGAAAATTGATGATTAAAATCTGATACCAATGTTCAATAACAAATCAAAATCTGAATCAACAGAATCTGTTGTACCAACAGGCAGTGCTAGTCTTATCGGCAGCGGAACTTCACTCAAGGGTGATATTACCAGTAGCGGCGATCTCCGGATAGACGGAACGCTGGTAGGTAATATTATTTGTTCATCCAAAATCATCATAGGAGCCAATGGTGTTGTGGAAGGAGATATCAGTGGCCAGCAGGCTGATATAATGGGTAAAGTTTCCGGTACCATTAAGGTAAAAGAGTTATTACAGTTAAAAAGCAATTGCCAGGTAAACGGTAACCTGTATTCTGCCAAATTGCAAATTGAGCCGGCTGCCAGTTTTAACGGACAATGCCATATGATCCAGGAGCAACCTGCATCAGTCTCTGGCAAATCAGGTTCATCGTCATCTAAAGACGATTATCTGAAGAGCCCGTCTTTGGCCATTTCTTAAGCTTAAGGCTTAAGGCACAAGGCGTAAGGCTTATTGTGAGTGGTTTATGGTTGATGGAGTAATATTTTTATTCCATAATGCATTTGCTACCAGTTGGCATTTATTATGGATTAAATTTCTCATAGCTTACAAGCATAATCTTCAATTTTTTATAGGAAAGTTTTAGGCTTTAAGCTTAAGAAGCCTTGGGCCTTATGCCTTACGGTTTAAGCCCTAAAACGCTTAATTTTGCAGGTATTTAAACCGAAATATGCATGCAAAGCAGAACCAGGAACAGGCCTGATTTCCAGATTATATACCTATTCCTGTTGACAAATCTGCTACTCATATTTTTGAAATTTTTGTTTCCGGGGAAAGCCGTCAACTATAATGTTTTGCTTTACGGAAACCTGCTTTTATTTATCGTAAGCTGGATTTCTGTCAGAATGAGTACAAGGGCTGTTGTTCACAAAAATGTCCAGGTTTTTTTAAGGCTTGTATATGGTTCTTTTTTAATGAAGTTTTTTATCCTGGCCATCGCTGCCTTTGTTTATATATCTATTTTCAAAAAAGAAGTCAATAAGCCTGCCCTCTTCGGGTGTTTCGCGTTGTATATCATTTATGCATGTATTGAAGTGCGAACAGTGTTGAAACAGAGTAAAAAGCCAAATGCCTAAAAAGGAAGCACCACTCGAATATCTTGACAAATACCTGCCTGATGGCGCCTCCGGAAAACTATTTGAGTACCTGCACAGGTACAAGGTTCATCTTACCATTACCCGCAGCCGCAAAAGTATACTGGGGGATTACCGCCATGCTACCGGAACAGATCACCATCGTATCAGTGTTAATGGCAGCCTGAACAAATACGCTTTCCTGATAACACTTATCCATGAGATCGGACACCTTATCACTTTTCAACAATATGGAAACAGGGTCTATTCTCATGGTAAGGAATGGAAACTGGCTTACAGGGGTGTGCTTGAAGATTTTATAAGGTTGAAATTGTTTCCACCCGACCTCCAACATGCCCTGTTGAAATCCCTGCATGATTTGCCCGCAAGCAGTTGCTCGGATATCAACCTGACAAGGGTTTTAAAAAATTATGACGCAAGAGATAAGACTGTACTGGTGGAGGATATAAAAGCTGGTACCTGTTTTAAAACTTCAGATGGAAAATTATATAAACGTGGCAGACAAATACGTAAAAGAATTGAGTGTATAGAATTGCAGTCAGGAAAGCTGTATCTGTTCAGTCCCGTTTATGAAGTGGAGCCGGTGATTAAATGATCAGGAACCGATAATTGCCATCAGGCCGTAAAGGACAATAACAGTTAATACAACAATGGCGAGGAATGGCTTGTGAGCGGATTTCATGGGTGCGATTTTTAGTTTTCGTGGATCGGATCTTAACGTTAAGATATCCATTTTATTTTTCAGTTGCAAGCTTTCCCGTATCATTTTATTCATTGCCGGTTCAGGCTGGCCCATTAACTTTGAAATATGGCCGAACCTATCGTAGAGCTCAGTAATGTAAATATTTACCAATCAGGCACTCTGATCCTGGGTAATGTAAATATCGTAGTCAATAAAGCAGAATTTGTTTACCTCGTGGGTAAAACCGGTACGGGTAAATCCAGCCTGTTGAAAACGATGTATGGAGATCTCACATTAAATGAAGGAGAGGGGATTGTTGCCGGATTTAATCTGCGGGAAATGACATGGAAAAAAGTTCCTTATCTGCGCAGAAATCTGGGTGTCGTGTTTCAGGATTTTCAATTACTGACGGATAGAAATGTGATCGATAACCTTAAGTTTGTGTTGAAAGCCACCGGGTGGAAAGATGAAAGACTCATGACAGAAAAGATCAATGATGTGCTTGATAAAGTAGGATTGAAATCGAAAGGCTTTAAAATGCCTTATGAAATGAGCGGTGGCGAGCAACAACGCGTAGACATTGCCCG
>DATHNR010000477.1:0-5013 GCA_035485835.1 Puia sp. | reverse complement strand
AAGCACAGATGGGCCTGCCAGATATGAAACTTCCGATTCAATATGCACTTGGATTTCCTTTGAGACTTCCGAATAAAATGCCGAGGTATACGTTTAACAGACCAGACAAGCTGTCTTTTGAAGAGCCTGATATCAAAACCTTTCGAAATTTACAGCTTGCCAAAGAAGCGCTGGCGAAAGGAGGAAACGCAGGTTGTGTATTGAATGCTGCCAATGAAATAGCGGTATATGCGTTTCTGAAAAACCGTATTGGCTTTCTGGATATGACAGATTTAATAGAAAAAACGATACAAAAAATACCTTTTTTGGAACAACCCACGCTGGAAGATTATTTTGAAAGCGATGGGGAGGCGCGTAACTTCGCGGCTTCTTTAATAAAATTGTAAAATTCCCGGCAAGCACAACGTGAACGCGGACTGCAGCTGATCTTTGTAAGATGAATAATACTACACTATTGCTGGCGATCGATTGGGCAAATGCTGGCACTAAAGCCGCCCAACTTATCCTTTCGTTATCTCTTATAGTTATTATCCATGAGTTTGGTCATTATCTGCCATCCAAACTTTTCAAATGCAGGGTGGAAAAATTCTTTCTTTTCTTCGATCCCTGGTTTGCACTTGTAAAGAAAAAAATTGGTGATACCGTATATGGTATTGGCTGGCTTCCCCTGGGAGGATATGTGAAAATTTCAGGCATGGTGGATGAGAGTATGGACAAAGAACAAATGAGTCAACCACCACAACCATGGGAGTTCAGAAGCAAACCGGCCTGGCAGCGTTTGATCATTATGGTGGGCGGTGTGACGATGAACATACTTCTTGCATTCTTCATATATGCAATGATCCTTTTTACCTGGGGACAGAAAAAATTGCCGATATCAAATCTCAGTTATGGTGTGGAAGTTACGGACAGCCTGATGTATGATATCGGATTCCGGAACGGGGATAAAATTTTATCTGCAAATGGCCAGGACATCAATTATTTCGAAGATATACCTGAAAAAGTTTTAATGGCTGGCGGAGGTCAGGTGGATATCATTCGCGACGGGGTTCATCAGACTATTAATATTCCTACTGCGATTCTTGGAAAACTTGCAGAAAGAAAAAGGAACGGATCCCTATTCTTTCTTCCCAGAATTCCTGTGATTGCCGATCTGATTCCTGATACAACAAATGCTTATAAATCCGGTCTCAAAAGATTTGACCAGATCACTACCGTTGACGGTATTTCAACTCCTTTTTATGAAGAATTTAAAAAGGCGCTGAATGCTCATAAAGGACAAACAGTAGCCTTAACTGTGGACAGAAAAGGAACGGTGGATACTTTACACACCCTGGTTACATCAGAAGGAACGATTGGATTTTACAGAGTTGTTTTTCCGGATACTATGGACAGCCTCGGACTGATCAAATTTGAAAAGACACAATACAGCTTTTTTGAATCTTTCCCTGCAGGTGTAAAAATGGCCGGCGAAAAATTAAAAAGTTATGTGGGCCAGTTTAAAAAAATATTTTCTCCTAAAACGGAAGCATACAAAACCGTAGGTGGATTTAAAGCCATGGGTTCTGTATTTCCATCAATGTGGGACTGGCAGTCGTTCTGGATGATTACTGCATTTTTCTCTATTGCCCTTGCATTCATGAATATCCTGCCCATACCAGCCCTGGATGGGGGACATGTGCTGTTCACATTGCTGGAAATGATTACGGGGCGCAAACCAAGCCAGAAAGTGCTGGAATATGCACAGGTGGTCGGCATGATACTCATACTAGCTCTCGTTATCTATGTAAATGGTAATGACTGGTTCGGATGGGGGAAAGGACGATAGGCTTAAGGCTTAAAGCTTAAGGCTTAAAGCATATTAAAGATCATGAATTATAATTGCGGATTATTCTTATCAATTAACGAATCAACCATTCTGCAAATCCAAAAATGGCATAATAAAGTGCTTTACGCCTTACGCCTTAAGCTTTACGCCTTACGCCTTATGCTTTCAGCTTAAAAAAAATTGATTAAATTTGCAGGTTCATTTATCGGGGGTGCCTGGTATTGACAGCGTAGATCTTTGAAAGTATAAGCATGTCGTGCGTTGGATAATTAGCACGTTAATCTGAATATTCAAAACTCAAATGGCAATACACAGTATGCCATGGCTGCCTAATCAGTGATTAAGTAGTCATTCGGGCCGTGTAGCAGGTTCGCCTGTTACCAAGCTGCACCGCCGACTAAAAACAAAAGAGGATGCTGCTCAGAAAGGCTGTGATCTGAGCTTAAGACGATTCAGCTAAGTGAAAGATTGGTTTGTTGCTATCCTGTCTTTCTCCGACAACCAATTAGCAAATAAACATGTAGAAAGCTTTTGAAGAATATGTTTGGACAGGAGTTCGATTCTCCTCACCTCCACCTGGGGAGGATTTCGCAAGAAGTCCTCCTTTTCTTTTATTTCCAACTATCCAGAATTGCTCCATACAATTCGAATAAAATTGAACTTATACCCTTGGGATCAAAAGAGTTTGCTTTTTTGGACAACTATACGTCAGCAGAATAAGGTGATTGCAATACCGGCAATTATTTTAGCATATCCGGTTGATATATTTTATGGCTCAATGGATTGGGATAATCAATTTTCGACTCATATAACTACCGCTGAAAAATATTATTTTGACCCTTCAGGCAATCTAAATATTAGTTGCCATAACGATATCACATTAACGTTCGTAAAACAAACTTAAACGGATCGGGGTTGCTATAGTTATAAACTAAATGTTGATACGTACTCTCCTTCCCCGAGCTTTCTCGTTTTACCATCAGGCATATTCATAATTCCATCCATCGTAACCACAATTCCGTTTTTAAATACGATCGGACTGGTTAACAAAATAAAATTTCCGTGATCAACAAAAAATAATTTTCCCTTGTGAATGGTAATCTGGCGCTGTTCGCCCGGTTCTATGAGGGGTTGAATGTATGGCCTCATTATTAAAAGGCTTGTCACTATCTGTTGCAATTCTTGTTCCTGCAAGCATATGCATTTTTAACGTTATCTTCTTTAATACATGATGCATGACTGTTGTCAATTCTGAGTAAAAAAATACACAGTCATTGAGGATGGCAAATTTTTTGAAGAACATAATTGTATTAAATTCTAAGTATTAAAAATACAATTATGAAAAAGTACAAAATCATTACGGTGGCATCACTTGTATTTTCCTTATTATTCTTTCCGCGTTTAATTAAAGCACAGGACGATAAGGAAAAAATCTTAATCGATTGCAAAAATGCAAAAGCAATATTTATGAAAACGGATGCTTCTATGAGCAACCTCTTTATGAATGCTTATGGATATGCCATCTTTCCGGATGTTGGTAAAGGTGGAGCTATAGTAGGTGGAGCAGGTGGCGGTGGAGCATTATATGAAAAGGGGAAAGCGATCGGCACTGCAAAGATGGTACAGGTAGATGTGGGAGCACAGGTAGGCGGCCAGACGTATAGGGAGGTTATTTTCTTTGAAAACAAAGATGCATTTGATCGGTTTAAAGAAAACAAGATTGAATTTAGCGGACAGGCTTCAGCAGTTGCTGTCAAATCCGGTGCATCGGCCAATGTAAAATACAGGGAAGGGGTAGCAGTTTATACCCAGGAAATAAGTGGTCTGATGCTGGAGGCTTCATTAGGTGGACAAAAATTCACCTACACTTCATTTTAACCGTCTGAATTTCTCTTTTTAAAAATCCTAAACCAATTTCAAATTGGTTTAGGATTTTGAATGTTAAATATGTCAATTCATCATTTACTTTTTAACCTTTCCCATTAGTCCATCTATATCAATATATTCTCCTTCCTTTAGTTTTTTAGTAGTCCCGTCCGACATTTGTATCGTCCCATCCGGCATCACAAGGCTGCCGTTGTTTAATTTTAATGGGCTGCTGAGTGTTGTAGTATTGCCATCTTTCACATGTAAAGCCAAACCATTACTCATTGTTACATATTCTTTTTCTATTTTATTTGTAAATGATATGTTCATATCAGACTTTTTTGACATGCTATTGCCCTGACAAAGAGCGGTATAGCAGCATGCACTTACTATGCACAGAATCATTAACTTTTTCATAAAAAATGTTTATAGTTATAAAAAGGCAAAACGCTTGCCTTTTGGTGACATACACGAACATACCATCACCCTTAACATTTCTTTTGTAGCCTCCGATGCGACTACGATGCGAATAACTAGGGATGAATTATCACAAGCATAGCACTTGATGCGGCAATATTTACAGTAATGCCGGACTCAGCTGTCGTGTATGATTGTAAAGATGAAGTCATAATACTGCCATCAGGATTCAATGTATATCCCTGAAGAACCAGACCGGTGGTAGCATTCAGATTTGAAGCAGTCAGCGAACTTAAAGTCACCGAGCGCACGGAAGTACCTGTTTGAAGTGTAACCGCAACATCTGTTTGTGGTTCTTTATTCAAAACACTTACATATATTGTTCCATCGGTTGTTTTACTTGCATATGCTGTAACATTTTCGGCCCCTGCGTTTACATTACATGGCAGCACCTTTCCCTGCGCTCCATTCTTAAAGAATAGCATGGAGTAATATTCAGGTTTGGCAAAAAAGATGCCGGCTGAATCTCCAATAGGTGAATAAGGTCCATTACCACCACCATGAAAATTAATCCCGGAACAACCTGAATAAGCAAGCCTCCACATAAAATCGATGGCCCATAAAGAAGCACCGAATGTATTACTCACATTTGTTTTACCACCGCCATAAATTGAGTTGCATTCTGCTATCCTGTAAGGAGTTTGCATACTGAGGGCTATAGCGTATATGGCATTTGCGAATTTTTCCATGACACTGTCCGCTGACGGCGCAAGCAAAGTATTTAGATTGATAGAGGGATCTGTGCCGGGTCCTGCCTGGTAGTAATGAATTGTCAGTTCATTTACATGACTACTTTCCTGTCTGGCAAAATCGTACAGCCATGCCTGATTATAAGCAAATGC
>DATHNR010000476.1:0-5369 GCA_035485835.1 Puia sp. | reverse complement strand
TAACAAAGTGTGCTGTCCTTTTATTGAACAGACACGGAATAAAGCGCCCCTGCCATTTCTGATAGCAAAGAAGGGTCTTTTTCAATAGCATTTCCTACTACAATCATATCGGCTCCGGCTTTGGCATTGAGGTAAACCTTTTCAGGATTTTGGATTCCACCACCAATGATCAGTGGAATTTCGATATTGGAAGAAACCCGCTCGATCATTTCAGTCGAAATGGGTCTTCTGGCTCCGCTGCCGGCATCCATGTAGATCAGCTTCATGCCAAGCATTTCACCGGCCATTGCTGTACAGAGAGCAATTTCATTTTTATCAGCAGGTATGGGCAGGGCATTACTAATATAAGAAACAGTTGTTGGAGCGCCTCCGTCAATGACCATATATCCGGTAGATATGATTTCAAGTCCGCTTTTCCTGACAGCGGGAGCAGAAACCACATGCTGGCCGATTAATAACTCAGGGTTTCTTCCGGATATAAGGGATAAATATAAAAGTGCGTCAGCAAAAGGAGATACCTGGGAGGGGGTTCCCGGGAAAAGGATAATGGGAATTTTACAATGGGCTTTTATCTGTTGAACCACCTGGTCAAGGTGGTCGGAAACAACCAGGCTACCGCCAACAAAGAGGTAGTCTACCCGAGCTTCCACTGCCAGCTTAATAAGAGTCGCGGTACCTGAAGGATCTACTTTATCAGGGTCGATGAGCAGTGCGAAAGATTTACGCCTTGTTCTTTTTTTAAGCAGTAAAGAAGAATAAATCGCGTCATTCATGTGGCTGATTACCTTACAAATGTGCGAAAACTTTCCCGCTTTCCGAAACGTTGTACAGTGGAGGCAGTTAAACGATTATTTGGGTTTTTCCAAAATTTATATTGTGAACAATCCTGAAAATATTGTGCATAAATCAAATCAACGAATACAGGACTGCGATTCATGATTTATCAACCGTTTTTTTCCACAGGTGTGGAAAATGAACAGGAGGAAAATTGGAAATGAAAAAATACTTTCGATTCCTGCTTAACAATTTGTTAATAGGCTAACGATTTCCTAACCACATAAAGTAATTCCATCATATGTCCACTCATACGCAATCTGCGAGCGGTTTGCAATTCAAACGGCGTTATACGCGCGACGATATTCATGTTTTTGACCAGTTTGAATATGATTACCGCAGTTCTGTAATCCGGAATCCTTCAGGAGAAATCGTATTTGAGATGACAAACGTTGAAGTGCCCAAAGGATGGAGTCAAATCGCAACGGATATCCTTGCTCAGAAATATTTCCGGAAAGCAGGAGTGCCATTGTCAGATGGCAGTATGGGTCGTGAAACTTCAATTAAACAGGTGGCTCACAGAATGGCGAATTGCTGGAAAGTGTGGGGTGTGCGTTATGGGTATTTCACATCAGAAGCTGATGCGACTATTTTTTATGAAGAACTGGTTTACTCCATTCTAAACCAGGCCTGTGTTCCCAACAGTCCTCAATGGTTTAATACCGGATTATATGAAAGCTATGGTATAACGGGTAAGCCACAGGGTCATTACTATGTTGATCAGGCAGACGGTGTTCTGAAAAAATCCACCTCTGCATATGAACGTCCCCAGCCACATGCCTGCTTTATTCTGAGCGTTGAAGATGATTTGGTAAATGATGGTGGTATTATGGATCTGTGGGTACGTGAGGCTCGCATTTTTAAATACGGATCAGGAGTAGGAACGAACTTTTCTAATATACGGGGTGAAGGAGAAAAACTCAGCGGCGGTGGAACTTCCAGTGGCCTCATGAGTTTTCTCAAAATCGGTGACCGTGCTGCTGGTGCGATAAAATCCGGTGGTACTACACGCAGGGCAGCCAAAATGGTTTGTCTCGATCTGGATCATCCGGAAATACTTGATTTTATCAACTGGAAACAGGAAGAAGAAAAGAAAGTCGCAGCGTTGATTTCAGCTGGTTATGCAAGTGATTACGAAGGAGAAGCTTATAAAACTGTCAGTGGACAGAATTCAAATAATTCAGTAAGGATCCCCAATTCATTTTTTGAAAAGCTGGAAAACGGTGAGGACTGGGAATTGAAAGCAAGAAGTGACGGAAGGATCATGAAAAAGATTCCTGCCAAGGAAGTTTGGAACCAGATTTCGTACGCTGCATGGCGTTGTGCTGACCCGGGTACCCAATACGATACTACTATTAATGAGTGGCATACCTGCCCTAATGGTGGCCGTATCCGGGCTTCCAACCCCTGCTCCGAATATATGTTTCTGGACAACACAGCCTGTAATCTGGCTTCTGTAAACCTCCGCAGGTTCTATGACGAAACCACGAATAGCATCGATGTGGAAGGATTTGAGTACACCTGTCGGTTATGGACAACCGTACTCGAAATTTCTGTTTTGATGGCGCAATTTCCATCTAAAGAAGTTGCACAGCTGTCTTATGATTACCGCACCCTTGGACTTGGATATGCCAATCTTGGATCCATGCTCATGGTTATGGGTATAGCTTACGATAGTGAAGAAGCAAGGGGCATTGCAGGTGCGATCAGCGCAATCATGACGGGCATCTCTTACAAAACCAGTGCAGAAATCGCCGCAGTTATGGGAGCATTCCCAAAATTTGAAGAAAACCGGGATGCCATGCTTCGTGTAATGCGTAATCACAGACTCGCGGCTTATGATGCCGATGAGTACGAAAATCTTGAGATCAAACCGCAGGGCATCAAGGCAAAATATTGTCCTGACTACCTTCTGAAATCTGCCACCAAAGCCTGGGACGATGCCGTACAGTTAGGTGAAAAATATGGATACCGGAATGCGCAGTCGACGGTTATTGCACCCACCGGAACCATCGGTCTCGTAATGGATTGTGATACGACCGGTGTGGAACCTGATTTTGCACTTGTCAAGTTTAAAAAGCTATCGGGTGGTGGCTATTTTAAAATAATTAATCAATCTGTTCCGGCGGCTCTTAGAAATATGGGTTATGCAGAAAGGGAAATTGATTCTATAGTGAAATATGCTGTAGGAGCCGGAACTTTTGCCGGAGCACCGCATATCAATCATCAGACGCTTAGTGAAAAAGGTTTTTTTGCTGAAGAAATCAAAAAGCTTGATAACGCAGTAGCATCTGCTTTCGAAATTGGCTTTGTTTTCAACGTTTATAATCTCGGGGAAGAATGTTTACAACGGCTGGGTTTCCAGGCAGAGCAATATTATAATTTCGAATGGAACCTGCTTGAAGCTCTTGGTTTCAGCGATGATGCAATCGCAGAAGCCAATGATTATATCTGTGGAACAATGACGGTGGAAGGCGCCAGCTATTTAAAGAAGGAACACCTGCCCGTTTTCGATTGCGCCAACAAATGCGGAAAAATAGGGGAGCGCTTTATTCATGCTCATGGCCATATTCGTATGATGAGTGCCGTTCAGCCTTTTATCAGCGGCGCGATTTCCAAGACGATCAACCTTCCGAATGAAGCCACCATTGATGAAATCGCCGATGCTTATCTTCTCAGCTGGAAACTGGCACTGAAAGCATGTGCGCTTTATCGTGATGGTTCCAAACTTTCACAGCCACTCAGTAATAAATCTGATAAAAAGAAGAAAGCCGAAACATCTGAAGAAGTTAAAGCAAGCATTCCCAACGAACCCCTTCCTGCTATGGAACCTCATATTGTAGATATGAGCAAGCTGACCGTGCAGGAATTATTGATTGAAGTTCAGAAAAGAGTTCAGGCTTCTCCGGATACAAAATTAAAAAGAGAACTCGCAACGATTGTTGAACGAAGAACGCTTCCTCCCAAAAGAAGAGGCTTCACACAAAAGGCAAAAATCAATGGACAGGTTATTTTTTTAAGAACAGGAGAATATTCCGATGGCTCTTTAGGAGAAATATTTATTGATATGGCCAAGGAAGGGGCAACTATGCGAAGTATGCTGAATTGTTTCGCGATTGCCATATCCATCGGACTTCAATATGGTGTTCCCCTTGAAGAATTCGTAGAGAAATTTGTATTCACAAGGTTTGAACCATCTGGTATGGTTGATCATCCTAATATCAAGAGCACGACTTCCATCGTGGACTTCATCTTCCGCTCTATGGCTTATGAATATCTGGGCAGAACAGATTTAGTTCATGTCCTGGATAAACCCGAAGTGATGAATACGGGTACTGCGGATTGGGACCAGCCGGTAACAGAGCAGGAAAAAAAAACGCCAGAATTGAGTGAAGTACGTATTGTAGCCAAACCACCTGTTTCACTTGCGAATCCTATGCAATCAAAAACATCGGCTAAAAATATGAAAACGGATTCAGGCCTCGATTCAGTAAACGCTGCAGCTAAAAGTATGCAAAGCGACGCGCCGGCCTGCAATACCTGCGGACATATTACCATTCGCAGCGGAACTTGTTATAAATGCCTGAATTGCGGAAACAGCATGGGCTGTAGTTAATTCTAAAAAATACTTTGGACGGTTTTACTTAACCATGAACCCCGTATTTCTATGCGGGGTTCTTTCATTAGAGCCTGAAGCTTAAGGCCCAAAGCTTAAAGCATTTTGAATTTAAAATTAAAAGGTCAACCATCATCCGTTGTCCCATTCCGGGAAAAATTCCCTCAGTTTGGCAGGGAAATTGGATATACCTATAGCAATTTTATATACCCTGTAACCGTTAATTCTTAACCTCAAATGAAAACCATGAAAAAGATCCTGGCCCTTGCACTGCTGTTAACCCTTTTGTATTCCTGTAACCGTTATGTAACGCCTTATGACGCTGCTACGCATCATTATAACAGCTGCAAGTACATGAGGTAAATTTCCAGCCTTTCGAATATCATCAATCATTGCTCTTCTTTGTACATTGTGTACCCAATGTACTGACATGAAAAAGCTATGGTTGATTTTCTTTTTTATACCCGTTCAATTTGCAAGTGCACAGGAACTTCCCAAGGGAGCAATAATCTCCGGCCCTATGATCGGCCAGGTAGAAATGAGGACCGCCACGCTGTGGCTTCAGGTTTCGGCTGATGTCTCCTCAATAAGCCTCAAGTATTGGAAAGAAGGCCGCATGGATAAAAGCTGGTTAATCAGTATTACTAGTCCATTACTAAAAGAATCACTTACAGAATTCAATCCAATTAAGTTTGATCTAAAAGACCTGGATTTTAATACCCGTTATGAATACCAGTTTAATATTAATAATGTAAATTCTGTTGCTACAGGAACATTTAAGACCAAAGACCTCTGGCAATGGCGTAAACCCGCTCCTGATTTCAGTTTTCTAACGGGAAGTTGTGCCTATTTCAATGAACCTGAATACGACAGACCCGGAAAGCCATATGGAGGCGATTCTGTTATTTTCGAATCCATG
>DATHNR010000475.1:0-7923 GCA_035485835.1 Puia sp. | reverse complement strand
TCTGAACTTATAAAGAGTATCAGGATCAGATTTAAACAAGATAATCATGTCTGACTTAAACAACCCTAACCTGTCTCTCATCATTCCCATTTATAATGAGTATGATGGAATTCCATTCCTGGTGCAAAACCTGAATGATTTTTTTGGAGAACATACACATCTTCTTCCGGAAGTCATTTTTGTAAATGACGGATCTAAAGATGGATCAGTGGAAAGGTTGCAGGAAATGAAGCATGAAACTTATAAAGCAAAAATTATTAGTCTTTCCAGAAATTTTGGTTCTCACGCTGCTCTCCGTGCGGGTATTTCCATCGCCATCGGAGAACTGGTATGTTTTAATTATGCCGACCTGCAGGATCCGCTGGAACTGATTCTTCAAATGGAAGAAAAAACAAAAGAAGGAAATGAAATCATCTGGGCACACCGTGAAAGTACCAAGGTATCCCTAGGAGAAAAAACATTCTCTTCCGTTTATGCTTACCTGATGAAGAAATTTGCGTTCAGCAATTTTCCGGAGAAGGGATTCGACATCGTGATGTTCAATAAAAAAGTTGCCAACCAGGTTAAAAATAATGTGGAGGCTAATTCATCTATTTTTTTACAAATTCTTGGTATGGGCTTTCGGCAGGCTTCTATTTCCTATAAAAAACGGGAAAGGAAAACTGGTGTGAGCAAATGGACCATGGCTAAGAAGGTCAAATTATTTATTGATTCTTTTGTTGCATTTTCATACGCTCCCATCCGACTGGTAACCATCATTGGTATTTCAATGTTCTTCGTCGGCTCTTTATGGACCATTTATATCATCCTTAGAACCCTTATTTATCATAACCTTGCAAGCGGATGGCCGGCCCTTGTTTCCATTCTTACGATCGGATTTGGTATTACAAATATATCATTGGGAATCATAGCTGAATACTTATGGAGAACCCTGGATGCGAGCCGAAAGAGACCTGTTTTTATCATTGATAAAATCGTTGAACTTTAAATAATCCATACATGTTGAATAAAATTCAGGACAATATTATTCTTGTTACAGGAGGCGCCGGCTTTATCGGATCTTACGTGGTTGAAGAACTTATACCTTTAAAGCCTAAAAAAATTATCATCATTGATAATTTAATTCGGGGTGGCCTCCCAAATATGAAGAACTTCATAAAAAACCCGATTGTTGAATTTCATAATGCAGATATCCGGGATCTGGAATTACTTGAGAAATGCATCAGTGATGCGGATTATGTTTTTCATATGGCGGCCCTTCGAATAAATTCCTGTGCGGCAAATCCCCGGGAAGGTTTTGAAGTAATGTTGAAATCCACCTTTGAAATTGCCTCTTTGTGTGTAAAACATAAAGTAAAAAAAATCATATATAGTTCGAGCGCTTCAGTTTATGGTCTGGCACAACATTTCCCCACTCCTGAGACCGATAACCCTTATGATAATCAGACTTTTTACGGTGCTGCAAAAATGTGGGGAGAACAGCTTTTCCGCAGCTTCAAATTCATGTATGGACTGGATTATGCAGCACTACGATATTTTAATGCATACGGACCGCGGATGGATACGGATGGAAAATATACAGAAGTCATGATTAAATGGCTGGACTGTATCCGGGACAACAGAAACCCACTTATTTATGGAGATGGCTCAACAACAATGGATTTTGTTTATGTAAAAGATATCGCCAAATCAAATATTGCCGCTTTGCAGTCAGACGTAACAGATGAAGCTTTCAATATAGGGAACTGCGAAGAAACAAGCCTTAAGGAATTACTCGATGTATTATTAAAAGTGAATCATTCTAATCTGATTCCGGAATTCAGGGAAGAAAATTCAATTAACCCAGTAAGCCGGAGGCTTGCAGATATCAGCAAGGCGAAAAAACTCCTGAATTTCACACCAACAATATCCCTGGAACAAGGGATGAAAGAATTAAGTGAATGGTATTTCGAAAAAAATAAAATAAAAGTTTCCGAATGATCCCGATAGCAAAACCCTACCTGACAAAAAAAGAAGCGAAAGCTGCTTATGACACTATTCTCACGGGATGGATTACACAGGGTCCCCGCGTAGCAGAATTCGAACAAAAGTTCGCTGCTTATACGAATGCAAAATATGCAGTAGCAGTATCCAACTGCACTACTGCCCTACACCTTGCCATGATAGTTTCCGGTGTGGGTCAGGGCGATGAAGTGATCTGCCCTTCCATGAGTTATATAGCAACTGCAAACGCTATTAAATATGTTGGAGCTTCTCCTGTATTTGCGGAAATAAATCCTGCCAATTATAACCTGGACATATCTGATGTTGAAAAAAAGATTAATTCAAAAACAAAGGCGATCCTGCTCGTTCACCAGATTGGCATGCCTGCCGATATAGATGCTTTTAAAGAACTCGCATCAAAATATCATATCGGGCTGATTGAAGATGCAGCATGCGCTGCCGGATCATCATACAAAGGATCTAAGATCGGTTGTCATTCAGATCTTGTATGTTTTTCTTTTCATCCAAGAAAAGTGATTTCAACAGGAGATGGCGGAATGATCACTACAAATAATGAAGCTTATTATAATAGGTTAAAACTTCTCAGACAACATGGAATGTCGGTAAATGACCGCGCCAGACATGAATCTTCAAAAATAATCTTTGAGGATCATCTTGAAGTGGGATATAATTACAGACTGACGGATATTCAGGCTTCCGTAGGTATCCGGCAACTTGAGAAAATAGACTGGATTGTGGGAAAAAGAAGAAAAATAGCTTCTAAGTATCATAAAGCCTTTAAACATATTCCTTTTCTTCAGTTGCCACTGGAAAAAAAAGGTTATCACAGCAATTACCAGTCATACAGCATTTATCTGAAAGATGATTGCCCGGTCAGCCGGAATGAAATCATGCAAAAGATGCTTGATGAAGGCATTTCGACACGCAGAGGAATTATGACAACTCACAGGGAAACAGCCTACAAAGAAGAATGTGCCGGATTATCCCTGCCCATATCTGAAAAAGCCAGCGACAGAAGTATTATTCTGCCGCTCTATGTGCCAATGAATGACGAGGATATAGAAAAAGTGATTTTCACTCTAAAATCAATTCTTAAATAAGGAAATATGAAGCTAATTATACGCGTGCACCATTTGAGTTATAGAATTTAAAATCCAATCGTAATTGTTTAGTCTTTAAATGAACAAATCATCCTTTCAATTTTTCCGCACTTTATTATGGCTATGGGATGTCATATCCCTTAACTTGATACTGCTTTTTGCCAGCGTGGCTATTTTCAGGGCAGATGCTATCAATCAGAAAGAATATCATTTGTTTTTTGCTGTCTTCAATTTAATATGGGTAACATCAGTATATCTCACCCAGTTGTATATGAGCAAAAACTGGCTGGATTTCGAGATTTTCTTTAAAAGAACTTTTAAGTGTTACCTGCTTACTGTAACATGTCTTTTATTGTTTATATTTTTATACCACTATCAGTTTTCCCGATTCTTTATCATTTTCTGCCTTTCCGGATTCGCTACCATACTGCTTTTTAACAGGATCGTCTTTAATCTGTTGGTCATTTCCCTGCGAAGCAAGTTCAGACTTGCGAAAAATGTTGTTGTGCTCGGATATAATGAAGTTTCAATCCGGCTAATAGATTATTTTCAAAAAGAAACCAAACTCGTAAAACTGGCAGGCTGTTTTGATGATACAGGGAAAATAGAAGACACAAAAGAACTAAGGGTTTTCAAAAACCTGAGAGATTGCATGAGTTTTGTAAAGGAAAATGATGTTACTGAAATTTATTCGACCCTGGTTCCTGACCATTATCCTTATTTGTTTGAACTGGCAAAAGAAGCTGAAAAACAATTCGTGTATTTTAAATTCGTACCGGATTATCACATATTTGTCAATCGAAATATCTATGTTGACTTTCTGAATGATATACCTGTATTGTCATTGAGGAAGGAGCCTCTGGAAGATACGGGTAATCGTATTAAGAAAAGAGCGGTTGATATTATCATGAGCAGTTTTGTCATAGTTTTTATTCTTTCATGGCTGATTCCGCTTCTTGCCATTTTGATTAAACTTGATTCCCGTGGACCGGTTTTCTTTATTCAACTAAGATCGGGTAAAAATAACCAGCCATTCCGGTGTATAAAATTCAGAAGCTTGCGGGTGAATAATGAAGCAGATTCAAAACAAGTTAGCCGCAATGATAACAGGATTACGAAACTTGGAAGATTCATGCGTAAAACAAATATAGATGAGCTGCCTCAGTTCATTAATATTTTCCTTGGCGATATGTCAGTTGTTGGCCCAAGACCACATATGTTAAAACACACGGAACGTTTTGCTGAATTATATAAGGAATACATGATCAGACACTTTGTGAAACCGGGACTTACAGGTTGGGCACAGGTAAATGGATTAAGAGGAGAAATAAGGGATAACGAATTTTTAAGGAAAAGAGTAGAATTTGACACCTGGTATATGGAAAACTGGTCTTTATATTTTGATATGAGAATTATAATGTTAACCGTAGTCGTTTCAATCAAGGGAGATAAAAATGCATTCTGATTTGAAGTAAAAAGGAAAAAATAAAAAGTATAAAGTAAAAACCCTCCCGGATGTCTGGGAGGGTTTTTACTTTATATCCCAGCCATTGGTTCGCAGCACAAAACCAACAACGAACACTTAAATTAATTGACAGACTTGTTCTGGTGGCAGGGTAAGGCAATTCCATCCCCAAGTTAATATAGTCCATACTAAGTCCATACCAAGTCCATATGAAGTCCATAGCAAGTCCATCATACAATGGATTTACTATGCACTTACTATGGAATTTATTTGTATTTGATTATATTTTTATTGAAACAAATATAAAAGAATGTGTAGGTCAAAAATGAAGCCGTCCCGCTATGAACAGGACGGCTTTTTACTTTATACTTTTTAATTTTCAATCAATAGAGTATCGTCATTTTCTTGACTAATGTTTGACCCATGGCCGTCATTTTATAATAATAAATGCCTGAGCTCAATCCGTTCCTGTTCACCGTGATACTGTATGTTCCCGGCGTTTTATCCTCATCCATCAATACCTGCATAGGTCTGCCCATCTGGTCATATAGCATGAGCTGTACTCTGCATGATTTAGGAATTACAATATCTATTACCGTACTGTTATTGAATGGATTAGGCCGGTTCTGTTTAAGATCTAAAGATAAGTTACCATCAAAAGTGACAGGAACAATTTTAGTATAAGTAGAATTACCGTCAAAATCTACCTGACGCAAACGATAATAATAAGTACCTGCAGGTAGATTCGGATCCAGATATTGATAATTATTCGGTGTCTGGCTGTTTCCTGCTCCGTTAACAAATCCGAGTATGGTCCAACTGGACTGATCAGTACTGCGCTGCACTTCAAAACCCTTATTGTTTTCTTCCATAGATGTTGTCCAATTCAACTGAGCGTTATCACCATCTTTAGTTACAGTGAAACTGGTAAGCGTAATCGGTAATGGGGTGCTTGAATAGATAGCGATGTAGTCATTGGTGGATGCTGCAAAAAATCCATATTGAATTCCCTTTACGGTTTGTAAAGTAAATGTAACTGGAATTCCTCCCTGTGTAACCTGTATCAGGGTACCATCGGCAGAATTGAAAGGTACCATGGCCTGCAGATTGACTGCTGATGTGGCAAGATGAAAACTAAGTTTCTTATTTACGTTGTCCCATGCCATATTGCTGAAAACGGTTCCATTCCTTGAATCCAGCCAGGTCAGCATTTGCTTTGCGGATATTACCGGAATACTCCTCGCCGCAGCTGCCGTTGTAATTGCATCTGAACCGGGATGGATACCCTCATCCGTATGCATATTCATTACGAATGCTCCATAATAACCCAGGTTAATGGCATTGTCCAGGAGCGTAGCAATATTTGTTGGTATATCCTGACCCGACTCATCTGTGATTTGTGTGGGTGCCTGGTAAGCGTCTATAATAGTCCCATTCAGATCGGAAAATCTCATAGGCATTCCTGAACCTGTAAACATGCCGGGTCTGTTCTGCACCCATGTATCGGGCCAGTAATAATAATTCACATCAAACCGCATTCCCAGCGAATTTTCAACCAATGGCTGAGAAGACCAGTCACTCCATGGAAGGCAATGTGTCCTGTTTGATACGGCTGGCAGTAATCCTGGATACTGTACCTGGAGCGCTGACAGTTGAGTCGATATATCACTGTTGAGCGATGAAGCTGTAAAATCAACGCATAAAGTTGTCGGGTGTAAGGCGATTTCAAAACCGAGATTCTGGAAATATGCGACTGAATCCTGGGGAATGGGTGTATTGTTATAAATATAGGAAGTTCCCCGGATAGCCGTCCAGTTGGCCACACCCGCTGGTGAATTGTCGGTACTCAGTGATACATATTCATTAAACCGCGTTGATGTACTTCCATAGTTGATATTATGATCGTCTCCTGTCATTACAACTGCTGCTTTCAAACCGCTCGGTAGCATCCATAAATGGGGTAATGGTTTTGTATGCAGATTACTTTGTAGTATAATATTCGTAAGGAAGTGTTGTTGTTCATCTGCCTGTGGAATTGCAACTTTATTTAAATCTAACCATGGCGTCGGAGAACCCATGAATAAATTATCTGACCTGCTGGGTCCGGACTGGCCATCCAGATGCTCACCAACTAAAGCCGGATTTCCCTGACGCGTAGTTACAACAGATCTTGCGAGGTCATAAGCAAAAGCAATTGCCTTACCTCCATTACTTCCGACATTGTGGGTAGTTACAGCCGGGAAAGTCGTGGCAGTAGTAGCAGAAGAATACAGAGTCGCAAGTGATGTCGCCCCTGCCAGCGTATACTCATCGGCTGGCCCATGATATTGAATTGTCTGGTTGACAATACCCGCACCTGGTAGACCGGCTGTCGTATTAACCAGAACATATTCATCCGACATGGTAGTTCCTGAGGCAGATATTCCCATCAGTGGCCATAATAGTGAATTCGGTTTTTGCGCAACGAGTGTTCCACCTCCGTTCACAAAATTTGTCAGCATAGTAACCTGTGTAGATGTTGGAGTCATATTCCCAAGTAAAACAACATCATAATTACTTAAAGTGGATGCGGTTACTTCAGAAATATCCATCGCCTCAAATTCAGTATAACCCTGCGCACGAAGTATTTCCACCATATAACGGCTGAATGGATTTAAAGTGCTGCTTATGATAAGGACCGGTCCTCCTGCTCCATCGTCCGGAGGCACTGATGGTGGAGGAGATGTGGTGAAAGTCCAGGTGGAATCTTTAACCAAAGCATTACCGGCTAAATCTTTCACTCCCGATGAGCCACCTTTAACAGTTACTGTATACACTGATGAGTAAGCAAGTGCTGATGTTGGAATAATCGTTCCGGACATCGAATTGCCGGTGTAATTAACAGTAGCAGAGACTACGTTATTTGACGCATCTTTTAAGATCATCGTGGAAGTACTGATGGTAGTTGGATCTATATTTTCGCTAAATGTGGCAGAAATAAAACTGTTTACATTGATATTCACAGCCGCATTGGCCGGAGATGTTGAAACTATTGTTGGTGGCGTTATGTCTGCTCCATTTGAATAGTCTACATCAATCCAATAATTACTCTGATTAGCCCCATTGTTTGGAATATTCTGTGAAAAATAAATGTAAACTCCGTTTGCCTTACTAGCATCAAAAGATGCACTGTCGGCAATTATTGTAAGAGGTCCATTAATTACGGGATTCGCAAACGCACCATCAGTACTGGTATAATATCCTGCAGGACTATAATTGCTTGCTACATAAATGGTATTTGCAGTAATATGAATCGGAGTTGTAAAAAAAACTTCGTTCCAGGCACCAGGAGTTAACGATGCCGGGTTCTGACTT
>DATHNR010000474.1:0-3805 GCA_035485835.1 Puia sp. | reverse complement strand
GGATGAAAAACGTAATCTATTTGCAGACAGGCCTGAAAAAGATTTATTTTCACAACATGCAAATGCACTGGCGATTCTTACAGGCACGATTGACAATTTGGGAACTGCTTCTATAGCCCGGCAAATTCTTTCAGATACCACACTTGCACCAGCTTCTATTTATTTCAAATTTTACCTGCATCTCGCTCTGGTTAAGGCAGGTCTCGGAAATGATTATCTGAATTGGTTGGGCTTATGGAGGGAAAATATAAAAATGGGAATGACTACCTGGGCAGAAATACCTGATATTGATAATACCCGCTCTGATTGTCATGCATGGGGCGCAAGCCCGAATATTGAATTCTTCAGAACGGTATTGGGAATCGACAGCGATGCACCCGGTTTTACCAGGGTAAAAATTGAGCCGCATTTGGGTGTATTGAAGAATATACAGGGAGAAATTCCTCATCCAATGGGTAAGATAGGGGCAAGATATTTATATAAAAATGGAAAATGGAAGATTCAAATAGATTTACCCTCAAAAACTACCGGAAGTTTTATTTGGAGAAGTAAATTATATCCATTGAAAGAAGGAGTGAATAATTTTTATTTTTAAGATTTCATTTTAAACTACACAACATAATTTTAAACTTTTTTCGTTTGTAATGGTTAAATAAGCAGAAATAAATTACCTGAATCAAAACGGTAATAAAATTAAAAAAGTGGAAAAGATGCATGCGACTTTAAGATGTGCAATTTGCGAATCTCCTTTATATAATACAGATCAATGTATAAATGAATTCATTTATCACTGCTCGTCCGAAGCGGCAAGATTCTGGGATTACGACAGGGGAACTGTGGACCAGATGAAAGCGAAAGAACATTGGGACAAGTCCATGCAGGAAGTTCCTAATACGAGCCATAAATAGACTTAGAGGGCATACGACTTCATAAGTTATTGTTTATTCAGTCTTGTTGACAAAAATTCAAGACCGCCTTTATCCGGCAACGTTTGTTTACCGGAATTTTTATCAAAAACCATTGCTTGAAAAGTGCTTGTATTATAGGCCGGCCAATCGGGTAAGTTTTTACCATTAGGGTTTGAACTGGAAATAAAATTTATCCAATAGCTTGACATCATATCAGCTAATTGGAAATCGACAGGTTCCCAGGGACGGTTAAGGAATCTTAAATTATCCATTACATAGGCTACCTCCCCTGTATGGAAAGCTCCGTATTTTACAAAATCAGTAGTAGCATGTAATTTTCTGGCAAAATAATATACAAAGACAGGAGATTTACCCTGTGTGCTTTGTAATCCTGCCCATTTGTATCCTGAAACTGCAAAAATCGAATCACGGCTAAAAATGATTTGTGATCTTGTTGCTTCTTCATCAGTATTTGCCGGGAAATATTTTAAAAATTCATCCGCATCTTTACCATATTTCTCTTTAGCTTCTTTCTGAAAGCTTTCTTTATTTTTAAATCCAAACACAAAACTTTCGTCTGCATTCCATCCAATGATAACCGGAACATTATTTTCTTTCTCTGCTGCAAAAATTTCCGGCACAGATTTGGGCAATATATATCCATCTGTTATTGGCCTGTATTGCGCCGGAAACTTCATTAGTTGTTCAGCTGGTATTCTGCGAAGATCTTCCAATGACGTAGCGTGGACATAACTTGCCAGATCCAGGCCCTGTTTTTCAGCCTCTTTCAAATTATTTGTTTTCATAATAAAAAGGGAGCCACTTTCTGCAATGCCTTTATTAAAAAGTCCCTTTGCAACAGGCGATGCAATAAGGCAATTTACGCTCATGGAACCTGCTGATTGTCCATCAATGGTAATATTACCAGGATCTCCTCCAAATGCAGATATGTTTTTCTTGATCCATTGCAGGGCTGCTATCTGATCAAGCATGCCATAATTTCCTGATGAATGATATGGTGCTTCCTTGGTAAGATCAGGATGAGCAAGAAAACCAAATACGCCAACTCTGTAATTGATAGAAATAAATATAATCCCCTTCTTAGCCATGGTTTCTCCGTCATAAATAGGAACAGCGGTTCCGCCACTCGAAAAGCCACCTCCATATATCCATACAAAGACAGGTTTTTTGTTTCCTTTCGTAAAACCGGACCATACATTCAGATAAAGACAGTCTTCACTAATGGGTTTTTCAGGTATGAGAAACTCAGATGTATAAACCATAAAGGGAACAGGTTTAGCCTGCATGGGGCTGGGTCCGAAACTTTCACATTTTCTAACACCTTGCCAGGGAATTGCAGGTTGCGGTGCTTTCCATCGCAATTCACCAATCGGTGGAGCTGCAAAAGGAATTCCCTTGTAAGCAATAATATTACTCGTCTCACTTTTTACTCCTGAAACCAGCCCGGCTTCAGTCATTACCGGATCGCTATAAATAACAGGTTTTATTGAATGTCTGAATGAAAGTGACAACAGCAAAATAATTGAGAGGAGCAGCCTTATTGCAAAGACAGGAAGTATTTTCAAGATCTTAATTTTTGAGGTCATTGGGATTTAATGAATATAAGAAAATTTTTTTATCATCAAACGATTTAATGAGTACAATGCAGACCGTAAAATGATTAACCAGTTATTCAAAAATTGAAGTTCGAGCTGAAAAGCAGACCTAGAGTAGAAATATTTGGATTCCCTGTATATGTAAATCTTTTGATCAGATCAATCCGCAGGAAAGAAAAAATATTATAAATCCCTACACTGGCTTCTACATAAGGCACTCTGTTAAGATTAAAAGTTGATGTGACCCCATTGGTTGTGGGAAACAACATCTGGTCCGGATTGTAATTTGGGTTATTTTCATTTCTAAGCCCTCCGTATAAGATTTTAGCCGCAATTACTTCACGGAGCCTTAGTTTTTTCAAGAGGGGTACCTTATTAAAAAAGAACCCGTTGAAATAATGATCGATATTAAGACCGGCGTAATGATCACTCACAAATTCCTCCACATTCATAAGATTATAGGAATAGTAGCTATAGAAATAGGACTTGTTTGCAGGATGAATAATCAACAAAGGAAATGGCAGCGTGCCTGCCAGGTAACTTGCACTTAACCTGACATCGGAAAATCCCAAAGGTGAAATGGAAACACGTTTGAATAATTCAAAGTGAAATGCGTCATAGTTGTATTCACCACCATATAGCCCTTTAATACCTTTTGAATATTGAAAAGTAAATACAGGATACGTATTTATAATATTTCTCCTGGCGGCTTTGTTTTCAAAAAATTGTTCATTCGGAGCCCACCGAATCGATAATGAAATCTCACCGGTTGTAATATGAGGGATGGTGTCAAGCTTTGTTGGGTAAGGTTCATTGACATAATAAAGTGTTCCTGCAGGTTGTTGCCTCCAGTACTTAGTACTGAGTATATAAGATAAATGGCTTTCATATTCACGCACATAAGAAAAGCGGAAAATATCGCTGTAGAGCCAATTAGAATTGTAACCCCGGCTGAAGGAAGTCAGAAAGCTGTTCCCATTTGAAAATATATCTTCCTGTCCCGGATTTTTCAAATCATGTAAATAACTGGCCTGGACATAATTGAATGGAAATTTGTAAATAGAATGATTGTTGAAGGAATAAGACCCACTCAATTTATATTTAAAACGCTCATCTTTAAATCCATAACCAAGATAACCGTCAGCAAAAAAACGGGTACTTAATTCTTCATTTGTCCGCCCACCAAATTGTAACCTTTGACCTTCAACTGTATTGAAAGAATAAAATGTTCGCAGAGGTCCTATATCAAATTTACCGGCAGATTTATAACCGACTAAATAT
>DATHNR010000473.1:0-5106 GCA_035485835.1 Puia sp. | reverse complement strand
AGCCGTGATTGGGATTACCAGCGGATACTGGCGATCGCCGATGCCGTCGGCGCTTTTGTGATGTGTGATATGGCACATCCGGCCGGTCTGATCGCCAAAGGTCTGCTGAACAACCCCTTTGACCATTGTCATTTTGTGACTTCGACGACCCATAAGACATTGCGCGGGCCCAGAGGTGGGATCATTATGATGCAAAAGGATTTCGACAATCCTTTCGGGCTGAAGGACGTCAAAGGAAATATCCGGCCCATGAGCAACCTGATCGACATGGCGGTGTTCCCCGGCACGCAGGGGGGTCCGCTGGAGCACGTGATCGCCGCCAAGGCGGTGTCTTTTGGCGAGATCCTGTCGAATGAATTTGCAGTTTATGCCCGGCAGGTCATTACGAACGCGCAGGCGATGAGCAAGGCTTTTTTGGATCGCGGCTATGGCATTGTTTCAGGCGGGACGGACAATCATTTGATGCTGATCGACCTGAGAAATAAAAATATCAGCGGAAAAAAAGCAGAGATCGCTTTGGGAAAAGCTGATATCACTGTAAATAAAAACATGGTTCCTTTCGATGATAAAAGCGCATTTGTTACTTCCGGAATACGCGTCGGCGTGCCTGCGATCACTACCAGGGGTATGAAAGCCGGGGATATGAATGAACTGGTTGATTACATTGATGAAGCAATCCGGCATGCTGACGATGAAGTTTTACTTGGAGAAATCAGGAAAAAAGTAAACACCAGAATGAAAGAATTTCCACTATATCCGGAATGGTGATGAATGACTAACGCCTAACGCTGTACGCCTAACGCCTAACGCTGAACGCCTAACGCTGAACGCTTAAAAATAAAATTATGTTACAAAGAATGCAATCTGTATGGCTTCTCCTCGCTGCCATTTGCGCTATCCTCAGTATAAAATATTCTTTTTACAGCGGGAATATTTTGGTACCCGGCCAACCGGTCAGCTTCCAGGATCTGACAGCCAGCTTTAATATCTGGATACTCATCGTTACAATCGCCATGGTTTGCATTGCTGCAATTGATATTTTTCTTTATAAAAACAGGAAATTGCAAGGGCGGCTGGCAATCCTCGGCATTTTATTATCGCTGTTGAATATTTATCTGTATCTGAATGCCATTCATCGTTTTGTAGAAAACCAGGGGAGACATACCATCACGGCCGTTTTCGTTTTTGCCATACCAGTTTTATTTTTTCTTGCTGCACGCGGAATTTACAGGGACCAGAAACTAATCAAGAGCCTTGACAGACTAAGATGAAGAACGCTTAACGCGGAACGCGGAACGCTGAACGCTGAACGCGGAACGCTTAACGATTATCGCTGAAAGCGGAGGTAGTTTGTTTAATTAATAGACTTAAAATAAATACTTATTGCGTTCAGCGTTAAGCGTTCTGCGTTAAGCGTTCCGCGTTCAGCGTTCAGCGTTCAGCGTTCAGCGTTAAGCGTTAAAGGTATTTTCCCGTAAAACTTTCCTTCACTTTCTTCAATCCCTCCGGAACACCTTCGTAGACAAGATTTCCACCAGCATCACCTGCTCCCGGCCCCAGATCAATCACCCAGTCTGCCGAATGAATTACATCCGTGTTATGCTCTACCACAAGCACGGAGTGGCCCTGATCAATCAATGCATTAAAAGAATTGAGCAATTTTTTTATATCATGAAAATGCAGACCCGTTGTGGGTTCATCAAAAATAAAAAGGATGTGACCAAGACTCCTGCCTTTGCCGAGGAAAGAAGCCAGTTTTACACGCTGCGCCTCACCACCGGATAAAGTGTCGGATGATTGACCCAGTTTGATATATCCGAGTCCAACGCTGCTTAAAGGTTTTAATTTTTGAAGAATTTCCTTTTCATCCTTAAAAAATTCAAGCGCGTCATCTACACTCATTTCCAAAATGTCGTGGATATTTTTATTTCTATATTGTACATCCAGCACTTCTTCTTTAAAACGCTTCCCACCGCAAACTTCGCAGGTTAGATGTACATCGGCCAGGAATTGCATTTCCACTACCTGTTCACCTTCTCCCTTGCAGGTATCACAACGTCCACCATCTACATTAAATGAAAAATGTTTGGGTTGAAAACCGCGCAATTTGCTCAATGGCTGTTTCGAAAATAATTCACGGATCTCGTCATATGCTTTTACATATGTTACAGGATTACTGCGGGACGACTTCCCGATCGGATTCTGATCCACCAGTTCAACCTGACTTATAGAATCCACTTCTCCGGTAATGGACAGGTGCATCCCTACTTTGTCGGCGTACTCCCCTTTCATTTTTTGCAATGCAGGATATAGGATTTGCTTTACCAGTGTCGTTTTTCCACTCCCACTCACTCCACTTACAACACAGAGAACTTTTAAAGGAAAAGCTACTGTAATATCCTGCAGATTATTCTGTCTCGCACCATTGACTGTAATAAAATGCTTTGGCTTCCTTAAGTGATCAGGCGGTTCAATTTTTAAATCTCCCCGCAAATATTTTCCGGTAAGACTGTTTTCGTTTTCGATAATGGCTTCATAATTTCCGGCAGCAACAACTTCTCCTCCAAGGTGACTGGCCAGTGGCCCCATATCAATAATATAATCTGCTTCGCGCATCATCATTTCATCGTGTTCTACCACAACCACGGTATTTCCCAGGTCGCGCAGTTCTTTTAATACTCCTATCAACCGGCGGGTGTCCCTTGCATGAAGTCCGATAGAAGGCTCATCCAATATATATAATGAATTCGTGAGATTACTTCCCAGGGAACGTGTCAGCTGAATACGCTGGCTCTCCCCTCCGCTGAGTGAGTTGGCCAGCCTGTTAAGGGTCAGGTAGCTAAGACCCACATCCAGTAAGGTTTTCAGCCTGTTATTAATTTCAATCATTATCCGCTTTGCCACTTTCTGCTGAAAATCTGATAAAGCAAGATTTTTGAACCATTCATTGAGCCTGCCAACAGGCATTTCACAAAGCTCACCAATATGGCGGTCCCCTATCTTAACATACAGTGCTTCAGGTCGAAGACGGTAACCTTTACAATCCGGACAAATGGTGCGACCACGATACCGTGATAATAAAACACGATACTGAACCTTATATAAATTTTTTTCAACTTCTTTAAAGAAATCATCGATCCCGTTTACTTCTTTATTTCCTTCCCAAAGTAATTGATATTGTGCTTTGGTCAGATCAATGACAGGCTTGTGAATTGGAAAATCATATTTCTTGGAAGTTTTTATAAAATGATCTCTCCATGCACTTAGCTTCTCACCTTTCCAGGGAGCCACAGCACCTTCGAACAGGCTGAGTCTTTTATCGGGAATTACAAGATCCGGATCAATACCAAGTACCTGGCCGAAACCTTCGCATGTAGGACAGGCACCGTATGGATTATTGAATGAAAAAAGATTGGGCACCGGTTCTTCAAATCTCATCCCATCCATTTCAAACCGATTGGTGAATGACAACTTTTCTTCACCATTGATCTCGAGTTGCATCTGTCCCTCCCCTTCATAAAAAGCAGTCCCAATAGAATCTGCCAGCCGGTGCTGATCATCTTCATCAAAATCTTTAACTAAAATCCGGTCTATAAGTAGAAATGAATTGTCTTTCGGCAGCTTTGGATCAGATTTCTTCGTTTTGCCGTTAGTTGGCGTAACTGTTAGAAGATCTTCTATCCGTATAGTTTCTCCATTAACATATAGACGGCTAAATCCTTTCTGAAGCAGAATATTCAACTCCTCTGTAGTATTACGGTTGGGATGCTGTTTAAATGGAACCAGGATAAGAATCTTATCACCAGAGGTCCTTTCCTGCATGGCTTTTATCACATCCTGCACATCATGCTTTTTCACCTCCCTGCCAGAAACAGGAGAATAAGTGATACCCACCCGGGCATAGAGCAACCGGAGGTAATCGTACAATTCGGTCATACTGCCAACGGTTGACCGGGGTGTCCTGGTGGTCACTTTCTGTTCAATGGCGATCGCCGGACAGAGTCCTTTAATATAATCTACATCGGGTTTATCCATCCTGGCCATGAACTGTCTGGCATATGCACTCAAACTTTCCGCATAACGACGCTGACCTTCCGCAAATAACGTATCGATCGTCAACGAAGATTTTCCGGAACCTGATACACCGGTAACTACAATAAATTTATTGCGTGGAATGTTGACCGATATATTCTTCAGATTATGTACCCTGGCACCTTTTATTTGGATGGAATCCAGGGGTTGGTGGAGGGTGGTTTTAGAAGAAGTCTTTTTGTCTTTGATCGTTGATGACATAAATTGGAACAGTAAATATATTGGAAGTGAACAAATTAGAAAAGGCTTTCCCAAACGTGGAAAGACAGATCAGACACCTTAGAACAATTTATTTTCCCAAAATGTTGTTTTTTCCAAAAATTGTATATCTTTAAACACTGATTAACATTTAATAACACAATAAAATAGTTTTATAGAGTAAGCACTTCTACACAGAAAAGCCAAGCGTTCAAAAATCCAACATATATCCTATCACCTTTAAAAACCGTAGAAGTTTATGAATTCGCTACGTACGAAAACCGATCATGAATTAATCCATTCGTTTCGCGACGGCGATTTACAGGCTCTTGAAGCTCTCGTAATCCGCCACAAGGACAAGCTGTACACTTCCATTCTCTTCCTCGTCAAAGACAAGTATCTGGCTGAGGACATTTTCCAGGATGTTCTGATTAAAATTATCGACACCATTCGCGGTGGGCGGTATACGGAAGAAGGTAAATTCCTTCCCTGGGCAATGCGCATTGCACACAACCTCTGCGTGGATCATTTCCGCAAGGTGAAAAGAACTCCGGCCATCAAGACCAGTGATGACAGGGACATTTTCGAAGTCATCAATTTTACTGAAGACGGTGCTGATGTCAAGATCATGAAAAGGCAAAGCCACGACCGTGTACGACGGATGCTGGACCTTCTTCCTGAAGATCAGCGCGAAGTAATCATCCTGCGGCACTATGCCGACCTGAGTTTCAAGGAGATTGCGTCCCTGACCAATTGCAGCATCAATACGGCCCTTGGCCGTATGCGGTACGGTTTGATCAACCTGCGCAAAATGAT
>DATHNR010000472.1:0-8605 GCA_035485835.1 Puia sp. | reverse complement strand
TCTGTATTTGCTTTTTTCATAGGTTGCGTCATCACCGGCCTGGTCCAGAAATTCGTAATTCAATATACCATCAAAGGAGCAGCCTGGTTCGATATCCTCTTCGTAAATAGTCTGAACCTTCCTTTCTTTACCGGATTTGCCTTTTTCTTTATAGCACTGGCAGCCATTCTCGTTTTTGCACTTCGTTATGCCATCAGAAAAAAATATTACCTGCTCAAAATAGGCATATGGTCCATCTCATTTATGCTATTGGGATATTCCACTTATTTCACAACGATGATCCGCTCCAATGCAGATCCTGCGGTCGATATGTTCAATGTGGATAATCCGGTAACCCTGGTAGGATATCTGAGCCGGGATCAATATGGTGACTGGCCCATTGTTTATGGGCCGGATTTTACAGATCGTCCGGGACGTTCGGAAGGTAGCGATCAATATGTGAAAGGGAAAGATAAATATGAACTGGCAGGCAAATCAGTCGCCCAGGATTGGAATAACACTCCATCATCGCATTTCTTTCCTCGTATGTGGGATAATAGTAATGACCGCGGTCAGGTTGATGTTTATAAACAATTCGGTAATGTAGCCGAAGGCGATCAGCCAACTATGGGAAATAATATCCGGTATTTTATTACATACCAGACTTACTGGATGTATCTAAGATATTTCTTCTGGAATTTTTCGGGTAAACAAAATGACCTGGAAGGGTTTGGTAATATCAGGGATGGCAATGCAATTACAGGTATTCCCTTTATAGATAATTATTTCTATGGCGACCAAAGTAAAATGCCCGACAGCATTCATACTAAAAATAAATCCTACAACAGGATGTATGCCCTGCCTTTTATATTGGGCATGATCGGACTTTTCTTCCAATACAACAAGAACAGAAAGGATTTTATCATCAACGGACTACTATTCTTCTTTACCGGGATGGCCATTGTAATTTACCTGAATCAGGCAGGTCAGCAACCCAGGGAAAGAGATTATGCATATGTCGGTTCCTTTTATGCCTTTGCGATCTGGGTCGGTTTGGGAGTGATCTGGGTGAAGGAGATGTTTGAGAAATTCATGAAAGCACCCATAGCAAATTATGTTTCCGCAGGTCTCTGCCTGCTGGCAGTTCCTGTGTTGATGGGAAACCAGGAATGGGATGACCATGACAGAAGTAAAAAGACGCTCGCCCGTGATCTTGCAAAAGATTACCTGGAAAGCTGCCCGCCGAATGCCATGCTTTTTTCATTCGGTGATAACGACACGTATCCATTGTGGTATGCTCAGGAAGTTGAAGGCATACGACCGGATGTACGGGTAGTGGTGAACAGCCTTCTTGGAACGGATTGGTATATGAATGAGTTGCGTTATAAAGTGAACCAAAGCCCCCCGTTCGATATTATTTTTACGAAAGAACAAATACAGGGAACCAAGAGGGATGTCGCTTATGTAGCACCTCTTCCGGGCTTTGATCAGAAAAAATACTATGACCTGTACGATATTCTGAAAAATGTGGTCGGTAGTGATGATCCGAAATATACCCAGCAGCAGGACGATGATGTATTCAACCTGATGCCTGTAAAAAAGTTTAGCGTACCCGTGGATCAGGAAGCAGTAAAGGCCGCCGGACTTGTTCATGAAGGAGACAGTGTTTTAAGCGAACTCAAAATTGATATCAACCGTTCTTATTTGTTGAAGAATGATCTCGCTATTTATGCCATCATTGCTGCCAATCACTGGAAACGGCCGATCTGTTTTACATCGACTCAGGAACTGAAAGATCTTGGACTGGATAAATACGTTCGCCTAAGGGGACTTTCCTACCAGCTGGTTCCTTTTGACAAAGGCAGCGTTGACAATGATGCGGCCTATAATACGATCATGAATAAATTTGCTTACGGTGATGCCATTACTCCTGGTGTGTACTATGATGAGGAAAACCGTCGTCACCTGAATAGTATCCGGATGGCTCACTCACAGGTTGCTTTCAGTCTGGTGGATGCCGGCAAAAAAGATTCAGCCAGGAATGTGCTGGAACATTTTGATAAAAATGTGTATGAACCAAACTTCCCTTATGGCATGACATCCAACAGGGGAAATCAGCAGGATGCGATTTCAACAGATTTTCTTCAAGCCTGTTACGTTTCTGGTGATCTGACACTCGCGAAAAAAGTTGAAGCATCTTTGAAAAAGGACCTCCAGCAACAGATGCGCTACTACAAAAGCCTGGGGGATGAAACTAGCGACGACCAGCTTGCAACCAATGCATATATGATTTTGCAGGGTAAGGGAGGGACTCTGTCTGACAGGCAGCAGCAATTTACCCAGGATATTTTCACTACTTACCGTATGCTCATGCAAATAGATCAGATGGATAAACAATATTCAACCAAGCCTCCCACGGATGCGAAACTGAAATAATAAAATTCATCATAATATAATGGCCCCCTGTTTTTCCGGACCGGGGGCTTATTATTTCGGAGAATCGATCTTTTTTAATTATTAATTGTTAATTATTAATTATTAATGGACGAAGGCATATCCATGTAATAATCAACAAAAAAACAGCTTTAGGCCTTAGGCTTTGAGCTTTAAGCTTAAAAGTGCTAACTTGATAAAATGATCGGTTTTCAATTTGGAAAATATGACCCGAAGAAAGATGGCAAACCGAAATTCGACCAGTTGCTGGACGTCTTCATGCAATTACTCACCTACACCAATGGTGATGTTGGGGAAGCCCTGCAGTGGATGAACCAGCTGGATAAGGAATATAAGCTCACCGAAGGAGAATACGGCATGGGTGATTTTATTGAAGATCTTAAAGACAAGGGCTATATCGACGAAAATAAACAGACTGGCTCCATAACTATCAGTCCGAAAACCGAACAGGGCATTCGCAAAAGATCACTCGAAGAAATCTTTGGTAAATTAAAAAAGACTAAGGCAGGCGACCACAATAGTTTTAAGCCCGGCGGAGGAGATGAGATCAATCCTGAAATGAGACCTTTTCAGTTTGGAGATCAGCTCGAGCATATTGATTTTACGGAATCCATCCGCAATGCCCAGATAAATCATGGCATAGAAGCATTTCACATGCAGGAGGATGATCTTAAAATCCGCGAAACGGATTACAAAACACAGACTTCCACCGTGCTGATGATCGACATTTCTCATTCCATGATACTTTATGGGGAAGACAGGATCACACCGGCAAAAAAGGTTGCCATGGCACTCAGTGAACTGATCACTACAAAATATCCAAAAGATACGCTGGACATAGTAGTATTTGGGAATGATGCATGGACTGTTGAAATCAAAGACCTGCCCTATCTGCAGGTAGGGCCGTATCATACAAATACTGTCGCGGGACTTGAACTTGCCATGGATATATTAAGAAGAAGAAGGAATCCGAATAAGCAGATCTTTATGATCACCGATGGAAAACCAACCTGTCTCAAATCTGGTAAACGCTATTATAAAAACAGTTTCGGTCTCGACCGGAAAATTACAGCCCGATGCCTTAACCTGGCGGCGCAATGCAAAAAGCTAAAAATCCCCATTACAACATTCATGATTGCCAGTGATCCTTATTTACAACGATTCGTAAATGAATTCACTGAAACCAACAATGGGAAAGCATTCTTTGCTTCACTGGATCATCTTGGCGCATTCATATTCCGGGATTTTGAAAACGGAAAAAGAAAAACGGTATATTGAAAACCGTTGATCGTTGATCGTTGATCGTAGATCGATTAACGATACAGGATTTACGATCCACAATAATCGAATCATTTAATTTGTGAGCGTATAAAGTATAATAATGAACATTGAAAAAATAAAAACACTGGGTGAACTGAAGAAGTCTGGCTATAAACACCGTTCGGTAAAAGAAGAAGTCAGAGAGAATCTCTTAAAAAAATTACATAAAAAGGAAAACAGTTTTCCTGGTATTGTAGGTTATGAAGACAGCGTTATTCCTGATACAGAGAGGGCACTCCTCTCGAGGCATAATATTCTTTTTCTTGGATTGCGCGGACAGGCCAAAACACGTATGGCCCGTCAGATGACCAATCTCCTGGATGAATATATCCCCTTTGTAGCAGGAAGTGAAATCAATGACGATCCTTCTGCTCCGATCTCAAAATTCTCAAGGGAACTGATCCGTCAGAAAGGAGATGATACGCCTATTGCCTGGTTACACCGGAGAGACCGTTACAGCGAAAAGCTTGCGACACCCGATGTAAGTGTAGCAGATCTTATAGGCGATATCGACCCTATTAAGGCAGCGAATATGCGATTGAATTTTGCCGATGAGGAAGTAATTCATTTTGGCATCATTCCAAAAAGCAACCGTGGTATTTTTGTTATCAACGAGATCCCCGATCTTCAGGCCCGTATACAGGTTTCTCTTTTTAATATTCTTGAAGAAGGTGATATTCAGATTCGTGGATTTAAATTGCGTATGCCCCTGGATATATTATTTGTCTTTACCGCTAACCCCGAGGATTATACAAACCGCGGATCCATCGTTACACCACTAAAAGACCGCATTGAAAGTCAGATCCTGACGCATTATCCAAAAAATATTGAACATGCACTCCTGATAACTGAACAGGAAGCTGAAATTACTGAAGATCAAAAGGTCAGGGTGAAGGTCAGTGATATGGTTAAAAGAATCATTGAGCAGGTAGCATTTGAGGCCCGCACCAGCGAATTTGTTGACAAGAAAAGTGGTGTATCTGCGCGTCTTACCATTGCTGCTTTTGAAAACGCAGTGAGCGCCGCAGAAAGGAGATCCTTACTTAATAATGAAAAAGAAACACAGGTATGGATGAGTGATCTTGTCGGAATTATTCCTTCCATTACGGGAAAAATAGAACTTGTATATGAGGGAGAACAGGAAGGTCCGTATCAGGTGGCATTTAATTTACTGGATAAAGCATTCCGTTCACAATTCATAAATTACTTCCCGAATCCTGAATTATTTAAGAAGAGAAAGGGCGGTGAAGAAAATCCATACAAGCCCATTACCGGCTGGTTCGACAAAGGAAATCACCTGGAATTATTTTTCAATTCAAAGGACGAAGACAAAGTCAGGATGCTCTACAAGGTAGATGGCCTGCATGCTTTCGTGAAAAAGCATTTCCGCAACGCAAATGAAAAAGAAATGGCACTCCTTATGGAGTTTGTATTACACGGACTCTCCGCTTACAGCATGATCAGCAAAAAAGTGGTGGAAGGAAAAATTGAATTCAAAGACCTGATCGGCTCTATGATGAACATGAGCCCTGAAAGCATGGGAAGTGAAGATGAAGAGTTCGGGTAAAAATGATTACTCACCTTCCAAAAGATTGATCTACTACATTCATTGTATTGTGATTTTATTCACAAAATATTATTTTTGTATTAAATGATTCCGGATGAGTTCAGTTTCAATTACAAAGTTATATGATCTTCTAAGTTTCAAAATTGGTAAAGAGCCTGCTGAAAACCTTACTTCATATATTGAAGAAAAAATAAGAGACGAGTTTAATGACAGATCCCAATATTTGGTATCTAAAGTAGATTTAGCTAAAACAAAAACTGATTTGATTAAATGGATGTTTGTCTTTTGGATTGGTCAAATAGCCGCAACTTTCGGTTTTATTTTATTATTTCTTAGAAAATAATCCTCATACAATATTCACTTCCCTTTCGAGTTGGATTCCAAATTTCTTTAAAACAGAAGCTGCAATCTTTTCACTAAGTTGAAGGATTTCTGAACCACTGGCTTTTCCGTAATTCACCAGCACAAGGGCCTGGTCGGCATGAACTCCGGCGTCTCCCTTGCGATAACCTTTCCATCCGCACTGCTCTATCAACCAGCCCGCGGCCAGCTTCACAGATTTATCTTCATGTGGATATGCCGGCATATCGGGGTATTTTTTTGAAAGAGAAAGAAATAAAGCATGATCTACGACAGGGTTTTTGAAAAAGCTGCCGGCATTACCAATTTCTGCCGGATCAGGTAGTTTTGACCGGCGAATTTTTATCACAGCCCGGGAAATATCCTGAATAGTGGGAGACTGAACACCCATCTTTTTTAATTCTTCGCGAATGGCACCATAACTGGTTTTTAAAACAGGTACTTTGCTTAAAAGAAAAGTGACATTTAATATGATATATCGCCCCTTCTCAGCAGATTTAAAGATGCTGTCACGATATCCGAATTTGCAATCATTAACCCCGAATGCATAAACTTTTTTCTCTTTCCTGTCATAAGCTTCCAGCTCAAAAAAAACATCCTTGAGTTCGACCCCATAAGCTCCAATATTTTGAATAGGAGCTGCACCTACTTTTCCCGGTATCAGGGAAAGATTTTCAAGACCGCCCCAGTTCCTTTTGATGGTGTACTGCACAAATTCATGCCAGATCTCCCCTGCCCCTGCCCTGACATAAATATGGGAAGGTTCTTCTTTTACTTCATCAATTCCTACCAAATCAATTTTCAGAACAAGTCCTTCTATGTTTTTTGTGAACAAAATATTGCTGCCTCCTCCGAGAATAAGGGCAGGTTCCTTTCCCTGTGTGGCCAGTATTTTATCCAGCTCATCTGCAGATTTTACGGATATGAACTCTGATGCATTCACATCTATATGAAAACTATTATAAGGTAAGAGGGAAATATTTTTTTGCATTGTCATAATCAACATTGAAAATTAAACGGGATCGATATCAGGTACCACCACAACGGATCTGAACTTCCGGTCATTCTGCAAAATTGCTTTCTGCTGTTGGATCACCTGTTTCGCATATGCAATTGTACCAACATTTTTTGGCAGTTTTAACATGAGTTCCATGATATATTGGTTCCTGATCCGGGCAATAACGGGTTCCCCCGGACCGGTTAAATAATTACCAAACTCTTTGTGCAGGTGCAAAGCAAATACTGATGCGGCATCATGAACAATCTCCTGGATTTTGTGACGAAAACTAACACGGATGATCCGGGAAAATGGTGGATAAGAAAACTGCTGGCGGGCTGCAACTTCCTGTTGGTAAAAAGCTTTAAAATCATGGTCAACAACCCACTGTAAAACAGGATGCCTGGTATTCGCTACCTGGATCAATACTTTTCCCTTCCCGTCTTTCCTGCCCGCACGTCCGCTCACCTGTTCCATTAATTGAAATGCACGTTCATTCACCCTGAATTCAGAAAAGTTCAGGAGGCTGTCAGCATCGAGAATTCCCACCAGGTCTACATGATCAAAATCAAGGCCCTTGACAACCATCTGGGTGCCCACCAGGATATCTACTCTCTTTTGTTCAAATTGTTTGATCAGCATATCATGTGCCGTCTTCCCGCGAACACTGTCAACGTCCATCCGGGCGATATGTGCTTTCGGGAAAAGGGTCTCGAGTTCTTCTTCTATTTTTTCAGTCCCGAAATTCCGGTGAATAAATTCATGGTTCCCACAGGCTGCGCAGGTATTGACCGGAGGATATGATGTTCCGCAATAATGGCATAAAAGTTTATTCGTCAGCTTATGAAAAGTCAGTGAGACATCACAGTTTTTGCACTGTGGGATCCACCCGCATATTTTACATACCTGGTATGGAGAATATCCCCTCCGGTTTCGAAAGAGAATAACCTGTTTCTTTTTATCGAGACTTTCCTGGATAGCTTCCTGAAGAACGGGTGTACAAATAACTTTCGTCCCGTCTTTCTGGAAAAATTTCTTCATATCTATAAGACGTATAACGGGCATGGCTACCTGCCCGAATCTTTCCAAAAGTTCCGCCAGTCCGTATTTACCTGTAGCGGCATTATAATAGCTTTCAATGGATGGTGTGGCGCTTCCCAGAAGTGTTTTAGCATTGAAAAGAGACGCATAGTAAATTGCGGTGTCTCTTGCGTGGTAACGTGGAGCCGGATCCTGTTGTTTGTACGAACTATCATGTTCTTCATCCACGATAACCAGAGAGAGATTGACGAAGGGCAGAAACAATGCCGAGCGGGCGCCAAGTAATATTTTCACTTCACCTTTGCGTACCTTATTCCAGATTTCAAATCGCTCGTTCTGGCTGAACCTGCTGTGGTAGATTCCAAGCCATCCACCAAAATGCGACTGAAGTCTCCGCACAATCTGTGAAGTCAGCGCGATCTCCGGAACCAGGTACAAGACCTGTTTATTTTCCAGCAACTGTTGTTCGATCAGTTTAATATAAACCTGTGTCTTTCCACTGGAAGTATATCCATGCAGGAGACACACGTTTTTATCTTCGAAATGCTTTTTAATATCAGCAAGAGCCAATTCCTGTGCTGGTGACAATTCAAAAGAAATATGAATATTCCGGGGCAATACCCGGAGACGATCTACAGAACGCTGTTCTGCAATAAGAATATTTTTTGAAATAAGTGCTTTCAGCTGGGCATCAGATGCGTCAGACTTTTTCAATAATGCGGGACGAGTAACTTCAGGTTCCGTTTTTTTCAGATGAAGAAAAGAAAGAAGTAATTCCAATTGTTTTTCGGCCCTGGACCATTTCTTATCCTCATTCAGAAGCGCTTCCATTTTCTCATCAGACGCATAATCAGGATGCAGGCTAATATAAGTTTCTATCTTAGGTT
>DATHNR010000471.1:0-2656 GCA_035485835.1 Puia sp. | reverse complement strand
TACCGTAAGTGGTTATGATGATTTCATAATCATTCAGTGCTTCTTTATTTCTCAGACGTTCACCGCCATGATGTATCCTGTAAGTCAGTTCCGGAGCAAATTTTTTAATTTCGTTTTCCCAGTTAAAGATCAGTGTCGTGGGACAAACGACGAGTGCCCGCAATTTTCCGTACTGGTATTTAAAATGATGAAGGAAAGAAAGCGCCTGAATGGTTTTACCCAAGCCCATATCGTCGGCAAGAATACCTCCCCAGTTTACTTCATGCAGGTAATTTAACCAGTGAAATCCATGAACCTGATAAGGCCTCAGAATATTGGTCAGATGTGCCGGAGGATCAATCTCCTTAATTTTTTTAAATTCTTTGAGCTGCTCGTATTTTTTTTCCAGGTGAATAATAAGTTCTTCCTCATTCCTGTTTTCATACAACTCATCAATTACGCTCAGGTGATACCGCGATAAGCGCAGTTCGTTGCTTTTACCTTCTCCTACCCGGAAAAGCAGGGCATATCTTTTTACCCATTCATCAGGTAATACACCCAGTGTGCCGTCATTGAGGGGAACAAATTGCTGTTTATTTGCCAGTGCTTTCTTTACATCCGCAATAGTAACTTTCTGGTCTCCGAAAATAATATCCACACGCGCATCGAACCAGTCGGTACTGCTGCTGATATGGATTTTTGTCTGGGGACGGGAAGTATTGAAACGGAAATTTTTCAATGCATCGAATCCCTGTACGGTTACTTTCATTTCCTGCATGGCATCCATGAAAAGGAAAAACCAGTTATTCTTCAAAACATCACTCCCGCGTAGAGCCAGTCCCGAAGAGCCCTGGGGCTGGATGAACTGGGAATGCAGAGACTGAAGCTGTGTGATGAAAGCCGTCTCCTTCTCTTTGTTTCGCTGTATGAGAAGAACTTTATCACCATCTGGTACTACAAGCTGGTCTTTACCAATTGAAGTTGTCTCAAAACCTTTGTACGAAAAGACCGGTTGGAATAATAAATAATCTCCCTTTTCCTGCAGCAGGATTTTTCTTTCAGGATCTCCGCTTTTTATTTCCCGTATGAGATCACCCTCGAATTCAACATGGTATTCTTTCTGCAGGGGTATTACAAAACTGCGCAGCTGTTCGGGCCAGTCGGATTTTGAAATAACCATTTTCCCCTCAGTGAATTTGGAAACAAGGGCAATGTCTTCCGGTTTATCCCACAGATACAAGTAGTTATTTATAAATAAAATGACCTGGCTGTTGCATTTATTTTGTGTAAGTTCTATCGACTGCCCTGTGATTTTCGTATATGCCTTTATTTCAATATTATTTTTATTGATACCAATCCTGAATGAGGGACTCACCGGATCAGGTGAAAGATTCACCGACTGAAGGTTGGCCGTTTTGAATGGCTTATGTCCGTTTAAAAAAAAGATAAAAGGATTTTCATGCAGTTCGCTGAATAGTTTTCGATAGCGGGGGTGTAAATATTCAATGATCAGCGCTTTGGTATCGTCGGGCAGTTCTTCGCCTTCTGTGTGAATAATATTTTCCCACATTCCACTGAATGGGGAATTTCTATTGAGGTATTTATTTACTTCCTGTTCCTGGGTTTTCCTTAATGAAAAAACGAGCTGACGGTCAGGCTCATTGAACTTCTCGGTGTTTACAAATTTAGCGAGCTCAAGTTTTTCAATCTTTCCTATATAAGCATTTTGTTGTTCGTTGCTTTCGCCGCTTATTGCATCGAGCAGAAATCCGGGATAAGAATCGTGGTTGAAATTGAATACAACTCCGAGGCGTTGTACAGACCCAGCTTTTTGTTCAGGCTCCATAACTTCTTCCAGAACTTCTTTTTCGAATTCGGGTTTGGGTCTGGATAATGCAGCCGGGTTCACACGCTTGATAGAAATATCCAGCACGCGGAGGAAAGGCTTTCCGTCTTTATAAGAGAATTCAAATTTTCCTGCGAGATCATCGGAAAGTGAATAACCGTAAGCTTCAAGGAGTTTATTTTTTTCTTTATCCCAGTTGCGGATACTATCGAAATAATATGAACCATGAGCCTGTAATAGCTGAAGAAATAAAATCACCTTGGGTAAACAAAGCGGATGATCCGTGTCGGGATATGTTGAACTGGTATCAAAATTTCTCTCTTCATTTTTTCTGATGAGCACAGGATATTTTTTACCATCCAGTTCAACATTGGCTTTAACCGTTTCATCAGCTGCCAGTAAAATGCTTGCTTTTTTTGATTGTAAGAATTTTCCAGCTTCTTCATAAACTTCGCGGGAGCACAGCAGGCGGATCGTCTTCAGATCAATCGACTTCATTTTAATTACTGTATGCGATTGATCGTACTGAATCTCCTCTGCCTTTAACATATTACGGTCGAGAAGTTCCTGCAACTGTATGAGCGCGGCCGCTTCATGCCTGCATATATCACCCAGATTATATGGGCAGCTGCAACGCACAGAAAGTGATTTTGCATCACGAAACTTCTGAACAAAGACCTTATAATAAGTGGAATAGCTGTCGTCTTTAATTCGAAAAGTTACCGTTTCGAACAGTTCATCATATTCGATTAGTTCGACGTAGCCTATCGCATGGATTTTTTTTCCGCGGCGGATTACTTCATCGGTTCCGTTCGTGTACACGTATTTAAT
>DATHNR010000470.1:0-2708 GCA_035485835.1 Puia sp. | reverse complement strand
CATTTCCGAACTCTGCTTCATAAAATCAACCACCATTTTTTCCGCGTTATCATCATAATCGATCGAAGTCACCAATTGTGGAATGCCCCAGGCATCTTTTAAATCGCTGCTTAATTTAACATGATTGGATTCCCTCGGAATAGTTTCTCCCTGCATATACATACCAGCATACCAGGGACCTGGTTCCGTCAATTCATTCTTAAAGTCTGAACCGATGCCATCGGGTATGCGGTCAAATGCAGATGCGCTCCTGTGTGACCAGACAAATGTCAGATAGCCTCCCAGATAATCTGTATCCCTTTTATGCAGGTTCCTGTAATTTGCGATGATGGGATTCGTAGGATTTCTTCCGAAGATATATTTGTCTTCATACCCCGGAAATTCTCCGGATGCACTTGCACGATAATTATGAAATGCCATGAATTTCCCCAGCAGACCATTATCATTTCCCAATCCGTTAGGAAAACGTTTGGATGTTGAGTTGAGTAAAATTAGATTCGAATTTAAACAGGCCGCATTCAGAAAAATAACCCTGGCAAAATATTCTGTTACTTCTTTTGTATTGGCATCAATCACACGAACGCCACTGGCATTCCCTTTTCCTTCATCATACACAATGGAATGAACTACTGAAAAAGGACGGATCGTAAGATTGCCCGTCTTCTTCGCCCAGGGCAATGTGGAAGATACAGAACTGAAATATCCGCCATAAGGGCAACCACGTGTACACAGATCTCTCGCCTGACATTGTCCTCGGCCCTGATCAAAATGAATTTGATTTGGTTTGGTCAGATGTGCCCAGCGGCTATGCACCATAAAGCGGTCGGGATAATTTTCTTTTATTTTTTTCTGAATTTCAGATTCAACACAACTCATTTCAAATGGCGGAAGATAATCTCCATCAGGCATAGATTCCAGGCCATCTTTCGATCCGCAGATGCCCGCAAATCTTTCCACATGTCCATACCAGGGTGCAATATCATCATAACGAATTAGCCAGTCAATCGCATAACCGTAACGCTGTGGTGATGTAAAATCAAATTCACTCCATCGCTGGCAGGCTCTTCCCCACATAATGGATTTTCCGCCGACCTGGTATCCCCTGATCCAGTCGAAAGGTTTTTCCTGCACATAGGGATGTTCGGCATCTTTTATAAAAAACTGGTGCGTGTCTTCAGTAAACGCATAACATTTACTGATAACAGGATTCTGTTTTATTAATTCTTCTGTATTGGCTCCCCTGTGTTGAAAATCCCAGGGGTTCATCGTTGCAGTCGGATAATCTTTTATATGCTCAATATTTCTTCCGCGTTCAAGCACCAGGGTTTTTAATCCAAGATCACAAAGTTCCTTTGCAGCCCATCCGCCACTGATACCGGAACCGATTACGATAGCGTCGAATGTATTTTTTCCTGACATCGTTAGAGATTTATTACCCTAAAGCTAGGAAAAAATAGATCGATGACGGATGACGGATGACCGATGACCGGCTAACTATATTCGACCGTCATCCGTCATCCGTCATCCATTAAAGTATTGCACGTAGAGAAGCGCGCCCCGTATTAATCACCGCGCCTTCACCCGGCTTCCTGCCTTCATAAGTGATATTGAGTTCGAGAAAGCTTCCGAGCTTGCGTGTGAGATCGAGACCCCAGATATAATTCTTGCCGGGTAACAATCCATCGAGCAGGATATAACTTACAGTCGTATTCGTAGTGCCATTATATTGAATATTATTCAGGGTGAATTTTGCCTGGATGGATGTTGTCTGAACAATATTATATTTCACAACGGTATTCACAGAACTGGAATAAGAAGTTTCACCTCCGTAGAGAGGATCGTTTTTTTGAGGGTTATAAGTATAACCAAGACTGACGCGCAAATTTGCGTTCCTGGTGTAACTCAGTTCAGGAGCAACGGAATATTCATAAATATTATAATTGCTGTTATCGAAATTAATATTACTCGCGTTCAGATAATTCGTTCCACTTTTAAAAACTGCATTCAGCAAAAAAGCCTTGCTGATATTCCAACGTGTGCGCAGGTTCCATTCTATCAGCGACTGGGTCTGGTAGCCATAGGTAAGTAAGGCTTTGGAAACATTCCGGTTATTGCTGATATCGAATCCCCAATGTGGATCCAGCTTATTAAATGAAAATGAATTCACGAATATGGTACTCCTGCTGATCAGGGAAGTATCATTCAGCGGTGATTTGAATGGATTAAGTTCCACGAAACCCGTTGCCAGTTCTTTCTGATTCAACTGCAGGGAAGTCTGGAAAATGATATTGGATAAAAACTTTTTAAAACCCACCGCTTTGTTTCCATACAACATACGCGGATTTAGATTAAAACTATAATTGAACGTATTATAATTTGCCTTCACGTAATCATTCGTTGGTGAGAATACCCTGATATAAGTTGCCTGATCCGCAAATTGTGCAATTACAAATTCATTCAGCTGCTGAATACCGTCACCATTCAGATCGATCCAGGTATATTGTCCTGTTCCCGCAGGTACGGCAACATATGTGTAATTTTGTTTTTGCTCCTGCCCCGAACCTACTTCATACAAAATATTCCCCGATAACATATTCTTCCATTCATGCATGGAATATTCTACGCGTGTAAGCAGACTCTTATCAGCCTGCTGAGTACTAACGAGAGCGTTGACAACCTGCAAATCCCTGAATGTGGCGCTGAACCTC